>DAONCJ010000020.1:0-17026 GCA_035401985.1 Burkholderiaceae bacterium
ATTTCGTGCCGGCTGCGCGTTGCGCGCGCCGCACCGGCAGCGCGGCCCAGACTGCGGTGCGCTGTTCATCGGGCATCGAGCCCCATTGCGCGATCTCGTCGAGCGTGCGCAGGCAGCCCTCGCACCACCCGGTCTGCTCGTCGATCCGGCACACCGAGATGCAAGGGCTGGACACGGTCTTGCGTGGTGGCGGCGTGGGGCGTGGCGGCACAGAGGTCACGACGGTCATCTCAGACGGACGCGGGCTGCTCGTCGCGGCTCTGCTGCTTGGCGTGAAGGGCATTGCCGGCGCGCGACATCGACTTGCGCCCGAGGAATGCGCTGATCCACTGGCCGACCTCGACCATCTTGTCCAGATCGATGCCTGTGTCGATGCCCAGGCCCTTGAGCAGAAACAGCACGTCTTCGGTGGCGACGTTGCCGGTCGCGCCCTTGGCGTAGGGGCAGCCGCCCAGACCTGCGATCGACGTGTCGAAGCGGGACACGCCCACCTGCAGGCTGGCATAGACGTTGGCGATCGCCTGGCCGTAGGTGTCGTGGAAGTGGCCCGAGATCTGGTCGAGCGGGTATTCGCGGCCCGCCGCCTCGAGCACACGCTTGACTTGTTCGGCATTGCCCACGCCGATGGTGTCGGCGATGCCGATCTCGTCGCAGCCGATGTCACGGAAACGCTTGACGACATCGACCACCGAGCTGATCGGCACGTCGCCCTGATAAGGGCAGCCGAAGGCGACCGACACCGCCGCGCGCACGCGCATGCGTGCCGCCTGCGCCGCCTGCGCGACCGGCCGGAACCGTTCGATGCTTTCGGCAATCGAGCAGTTGATGTTGCGGTGAGAAAACGCCTCGCTGGCCGCGCCGAAGATCACCACCTCGTCGGCCCGTGACGCGAGCGCGCCTTCGAAGCCCTTCATGTTGGGCGTGAGCACCGATATCGTGACGCCGGCGGGCCGCGGAATGCGCGCCATCACCTCGGTGGCATCGGCCATCTGCGGGATCCACTTGGGCGACACGTAGGACGTTGTTTCGAGGTTGCGCACCCCGGCGGCCAGCAGCCGTTCGCAAAGGCCGACCTTGATGTCGACGGGGACGGGCTGCTTCTCGTTCTGCAGTCCGTCGCGCGGACCGACTTCGGTGATGTGGACGCGCTGGGGCAGGCTCATGTCGGGGCTCCTGGAAGGCGGTGCGGCTCAGTAGCCGCGCTGACGGTCGACGAGGCCGCTGACCGATTCTCGCTGCAGCAGTCGCCGGATCTTGTCGGCGACCTGCCGCGCGGAAGGGTCGATCAGGGTCTGCGCCGCCACGTGGGGTGTCAGGCGGATTTTAGGGTGTTGCCAGAAGGCGTGCGCGGCCGGCAGTGGTTCGTGCGCGAAGACATCGAGCGTGGCGCCCGCCAGCGGACCGGTGTCCAGCGCTGCGAGCAGTGCCCCCTCGTCGACCAGGGCGCCGCGCGCGACATTGATCAGCCACGCGCCGGGCGGCAGCATGGCGAGCGCGCGGGCGCCGATGACGTGGCGCGTGTCGGCGGTGAGCGGAGCCATCAGCACCAGCACATCGCAGCCGGCGAGGAACCCGGGCCACTGCGCATCGCCGTGCAGGCAGCGCACCCCGTCGATCCGATGCGCGCTGCGGGCGAACCCGCTGACCGTGAATCCCAAGGCCGCCAGTCGGCCGGCCAGTTCGCCCCCCAGGGCGCCGAGGCCGAACACGCCGATGCGCAGGCTCGCCAGCGGGCGCGCCGCGAGTTCATGCCAGCGACCCTCGCGCTGCTGGCGTTCATATTCGTCCGCCCGGTTCAGCCCGCGCAGTATCTCGTGCAGGCAGTACACGAACATCTGGTCGGCCATGCCGGCGTCCTCGAGCCGGACGATGGGCAATGCCTCGGGAAGCCCATTCAGCCCCAGCAGATGATCGACCCCGGCGCCCGCCGTGAAGAACGCCGACAGCCCCGGATGCTCGGCAAAGTACTCGGCCGGTGGCTTCCAGCCGACTCCGAAGTGAGTGGCGGCTTCTGTCGGGGCTGGCTGCGGGCCGGGCCATGGGAACACCGTGGCCTGCGCAAGCTCCGCCCGCAGCGCCCGGCACCAGTGGTCCCGCGCCGCGTCCTCGGGATGCACGACGCTGATCCGCAGCGCTGGCGATGGTTCAGTCGTCGAGGGCGGCATAGACCATCGTGCGGAACAGCGCCCGGTACTCGTTGCGCTGGGGCGGCGCCTGCACCAGCATCGCCGCGAACAACTCGCGGGCGGGGTCGACCCAGAAGGTCGTGCCCGCGATGCCGCCCCAGAAGTACGAGCCCACCGAGCCGGGCAGCGGCGCCACGCCGGCATGGGTCCGGACTGCGAATCCGAGCCCGAAGCCGTGCCCCGGCAGCAGGATGTCGCTGTGATTGGGAATCGTGCCCAGATGGTCGGCCGTCATGAAGGCCAGCGTGTCCCGCGAGATGAGCCGCTCGTTGCCCAGGCGCCCGCCGCCGGCCAGCAGCTTGAGCAGCCGGGTGTAGTCGGCCAGGCTGGAGATCAGGCCGCCACCGCCGCTCTCGAAGGCCGGCTTGATGCGTGGTTCGATCACCCGCACGGGCGCCCCGCTGTCGGGGTCCTGCTCGAACGGTTCGGCGATGCGGTGCTGCTGATCTGGTGCGACGTGAAACGCGGTATCGGTCATGCCCAGCGGCGCGAAAATCCGCTGCTGCAGGAACACGCCGAGCGTCTGTCCGCTGACCAGTTCGATGAGGTGGCCGAGCACGTCGGTGGCACGGCTGTATTCCCACTGCGTGCCCGGTTGATGGGCCAGGGGAAGCGCCGCCAGACGACGCATCAGCGTGGCATTGTCGACGGTGCGGTCACCCAGATTGGCCGCGGCGTAGAGGCGATGGACCTCCTGCGTGCCGACGAAGTCGTAGGTGAGCCCGGAGGTGTGTCGCAGCAGGTCCTGCACGGTGATCGAGCGGCGCCGGGCTTCGAGACGGTGTCCTGCGCCTTCCTGCACGCTGACCTTGACCGAGCCGAACTCGGGCACGAAGCGCTCGAGCGGATCGTTTAGCGCCAGACGGTTTTCCTCGAGCAGCATCATGATCGCCAGCGACACGATCGGCTTGGTCATCGAATAGATGCGGAACAGTGCGTCCGGACGCATCGCCGTCGGCTGGCGCGGGTCGAGCACGCCTGCGCAGTGGGTCCATGCGACCCGTCCGCGGCGTCCGATCATCGCCACGGCACCGGGCAGGCGGCGCCGGTCGATTTCGCGCTGCAGGGCGCCTGCAAGCCGGCTCAGGCGGCCGGGGTCGAGCCCCGCGTCCTGCGGGCGTGTCCATTCGAGTTCCATCGGTCTGCCTTTCGGGATGTCGTTTGCGCAAGCGCCAGGAGTCAGTCCGCGCGCAGGGCGATCAGCGCCGCGCCTTCGCCCACCTGATCGCCGACCTGATAAAGCACATCGGTGACTTCGCCGTCGCTGGGTGCGGCGATGGTGTGCTCCATCTTCATCGCTTCCATCACCACCAGCGGCTGGCCGCGGGAGACTTTCGCGCCCTTGGCCACCAGCAGCGAGATGACCTTGCCGGGCATCGGTGCGGTCAGGCTGCCGCCCTCGTCGATCTCGTCGTCGGCGTGATCGAGCAGCGGCCGATAACCGATCGCGACCTGGCCGTCGGGGCCGAACAGATGGATGGTCTCGCCATCGAGCACCGCGCCGCGCTCGAAGGCTTCGCTGCCTGCGAGGCCGGTCAGGCGGCGGGTGGCCGCGTCCCACTTCAGATCGGCCAGGCAGATCGCCGTGTCGTCGATGTGCAGCGTGAAGCCGCCGGGCGCGTACTGCACGCGCACCGTGGTCGTGCTGGCTCCGCTCACGAAGTCGAGCGCGCGATCGAGGTTTGCGCTCACTCTCCATCCGCTCAGCTGCTGCCAGGGGTCGGCGGCGTCGGGTCGACGTGCCGAGGCCTGCGCTTCGAGGGTCAGGACCAGACCGGCGGCGAGCGCGAGATCACGCGCCGCGGGCGCCTTCGCGCCGGGGATCAGCACCTTGCGCTCGCGCTCGATCAGGCCGGTGTCGAGGTCGGCGCTGGCGAACGAATCGCAGCGCATCAGCCGGCGCAGGAAGGCGACGTTGGTCTGCAGGCCGACCACCTCGAAGCGCGCCAGCGCGGCATCCATGCGCGAGACCGCACTGGCGCGATCGGGCGCCCAGGTGATCAGCTTGGCGATCATCGGGTCGTAATACGGCGAGATGGCATCGCCTTCGCGCACGCCGCTGTCGATTCGCACGAAGGCCCGCGAGCTGCCGCCGGCATCGCGCGCAAAGCTGACCGCCTCGGGCGTGCGCAGATGGCGCAGCGTGCCCGTGGACGGCAGAAAGCCCTTGTCCGGGTTCTCGGCATAGACGCGCACCTCGATCGAGTGGCCCTCGATGCGCAATGCCTCCTGGGTGGCGGGCAGGGGCTCGCCGGCGGCCACGCGCAGCTGCCATTCGACCAGGTCGTGACCGGTGATCATCTCGGTGACCGGATGCTCGACCTGCAGCCGCGTGTTCATCTCCATGAAGAAGAAGCGGCCGTCGGGGTCCGCGATGAACTCGACGGTGCCCGCGCCGACGTAATCGACGGCCCGCGCCGCCGCCACCGCCGCCTCGCCCATCGCGCGCCGGCGCAGCTCGGTCATGCCTGGCGCGGGCGCCTCCTCGATCACCTTCTGATGGCGCCGCTGCACCGAGCAGTCGCGCTCGAACAGGTAGACGCAATTGCCATGGGTGTCGCCGAACACCTGGATCTCGATGTGCCGGGGCCGCTGCACATAGCGCTCGATGAGCACCTTGTCGTCGCTGAAGGCGCTCTTGGCCTCGCGCTTGCACGAGGCCAGCGCGGCCTCGAACTCGGTGCCGGCGTGCACGATGCGCATGCCTTTGCCGCCGCCCCCTGCACTGGCCTTGATCAGCACCGGATAGCCGATGGCGTCGGCCTGGCCTTTCAGATAAGCCGGGTCCTGGTTCTCGCCGTGGTAGCCGGGGACCAGCGGCACGCTGGCCTTTTCCATCAGCGACTTGGCGGCCGACTTGCTGCCCATCGCCGCGATCGCCGAGGCCGGCGGCCCGATGAACACCAGGCCCGCCTCGGCGACCGCTCGGGCGAAGCCTTCGTTTTCCGACAGAAAGCCGTAGCCGGGATGGATGGCCTGCGCGCCGCAGGCCAGCGCGATCCGGATGACTTCATCGCCGCGCAGGTACGACTCGCGGGCCGGCGCGGGCCCGAGCCGGTAGGCCTCGTCGCAGGCGGCGACGTGGCGCGAGCGGGCGTCGGCGTCGGAGTAGACGGCGACGGTGCGCATGCCCATGCGGCGCGCGGTGGCGGCGACCCGGCAGGCAATCTCGCCGCGGTTGGCGATCAGGATCTTGCTGAACATGGCGCTCTCATTTGTCTGCGTCGTCATCATGGGGAGCCGCGGGCGGCTCGGGCACCCAGCGCGGCCTGCGCTTCTCGAAGAAGGCGCTGATGCCTTCCTGGGCGTCGTCGGAGGCCCGCACGCGGGCCAGCCGGCCCGCGGTGTCGTGGGTCAGCGCATCGTCGATCGGGCGCCCGACCACGTCGCGGATCAGCTGCTTGGTCTCGGCCATCGCGTTGGGGCTGGCCATCACCAGGTGGCCGAGCAGGCCGTTGACCGTCGCGTCGAGGTCTTCGGCCGATGTCAGTTCGTCCACGAAGCCGATCCGATAGGCCTCGGCGGCATCGAAGGGCTCGGCGGTCAGGAAATAGCGGCGAGCCCGGGCCTCGCCCATCGCCTTGATCACGTAAGGCCCGATCATCGACGCGATCAGTCCCAGCTTGACCTCCGACAGGCAGAAGCGCGCCTCGTGCGCGGCCACTGTGATGTCGCAGGCCGCGACCAGTCCCATGCCGCCGGCATACGCTGCGCCCTGCACACGGGCGACGGTGGGCTTGGGGCTTTCGTAGATCAGGCGCATCAGGCGGGCCAGGTGGATCGAGTCCTCGCGCGCTTCGTCGGGGGTCATCTGGCGGGCGGTCTTGAGCCAGTTGAGATCGGCGCCGGCGCAGAAGGCCTTGCCACGGCCGGCGAGCACGATCGCCCGCACATTGTCATCGTCGATGGCAGTGCTGAACGCATCGGTGAGCTCGGCAATGACGATGTTGTCGAGCGCATTGCGCATCGCCGGGCGGTTCATCCAGATGCGGGCGATGCCCTGGGCGAACTCGGTCTGAAGGGTCTGGTAGGTCATGGGCGGTGGCTGGGCAGGCTAGATGCGGAACACGCCGAACTTCGTCTCGGGGATCGGCGCATTCATCGCCGCCGACAGCCCCAGTCCCAGCACGGTGCGGGTGTCGGCCGGATCGATGATGCCGTCGTCCCACAGGCGGGCGGTCGCGTAGTAGGGGTGACCCTGCACTTCGTACTGCGCGCGGATCGGCGCCTTGAACGCCTCTTCGTCGTCGGTGCTCCATTGCCCGCCGCGCGCGGTGATGCCGTCGCGGCGCACCGTGGCCAGCACCGCGGCCGCCTGCTCGCCGCCCATCACGCTGATCCGCGCGTTGGGCCACATCCACAGGAAGCGAGGCGAATAGGCGCGACCGCACATGCCGTAGTTGCCCGCACCGAAGCTGCCCCCGATGATCACCGTGAACTTGGGCACCTGCGCGCAGGCCACGGCGGTGACCATCTTGGCGCCGTGACGGGCGATGCCTTCGTTCTCATATTTGCGCCCGACCATGAAGCCGCTGATGTTCTGAAGGAACACGAGCGGGATCTTGCGCTGGCAGCACAGCTCGATGAAATGCGCGCCCTTGGCGGCGGACTCGGAGAACAGGATGCCGTTGTTGGCGATGATGCCCACCGGCATGCCGTGGATGTGCGCAAAGCCGGTGACCAGGGTCGTGCCGAAGCGTGCCTTGAACTCGTCGAACTCCGATCCATCGACCACGCGCGCGATGACCTCGCGCACGTCGTACGGCTTGCGCGTGTCGGTCGGTATGAGCCCATAGAGCTCGTGCGGATCGTAGGCCGGCGGACGCGGCTCGCGCAGCGCGAGCGGCACGTGCTTGCGCCGGTTCAGGTTGCCGACGACGCGCCGGGCCAGCGCGAGCGCATGGGTGTCGTTGGCCGCCAGATGATCGGCGACGCCGGACAGGCGCGTGTGCACGTCGCCGCCGCCGAGGTCTTCGGCGCTGACCTCCTCGCCGGTGGCCGCCTTCACCAGGGGCGGGCCGCCCAGGAAGATGGTGCCCTGGTTGCGCACGATGATGGTCTCGTCGCTCATCGCAGGCACATAGGCCCCGCCCGCCGTGCACGATCCCATCACCACCGCAATCTGCGGCACGCCCATCGCCGACAGATTGGCCTGGTTGTAGAAGATCCGGCCGAAATGATCGCGGTCCGGGAACACCTCGTCCTGGTTGGGCAGGTTCGCGCCCCCTGAATCGACGAGGTAGACGCAAGGCAGGTGGTTCTCGCGGGCGACTTCCTGTGCACGCAGGTGTTTCTTGACGGTGATCGGGAAGTAGGTGCCGCCCTTCACGGTGGCGTCGTTGCACACGATCACGCATTCGACGCCGCTGATGCGCCCGATGCCGGTGATGATGCTGGCGCACGGTGTGTCGCCGCCGTGCATCTCGTGGCCAGCCATCGGCGACAGTTCGAGGAAGGGCGTGCCGGGATCGAGCAGGTTCTGCACCCGGTCGCGCGGCAGCAGCTTGCCGCGCGCCGTGTGCTTGGCGCGCGCGGCCTCGCCACCGCCTGCGGCATGAAGGGCCATCTGGGCATGCAGATCACCGACCTGCATGCGCATCGACTGTGCGTTCAGGTTGAACTGCTCGTCACGCGTGTTCAGCTTGCTTTCAATGCGTCTCAAGGGCGACTCCGGGGGCTTTTCGGGATTTTCGGGCCGGGCCGCGGGCGGCCTCGAGGCGGTCGGGCACGCTGCCCGCCAGGTCATCGGGGCGGCCGACGCAGCGCATCACCAGCCCGGTGTAAAGCGCGATCAGTTCGCGCTGCTTGATCCGGCCGGCTTCTTGGTACCAGGTGCCCGTGCCGGTGAGCATCGCCAGGATTGCGAAGGCGCAGACCTTCGGGTCGGGCACGGCGAAGTCACCGCTCGCACAGCCGGCGGCGAGGATGCGGGTGAGCTGCTGTTCATAGCGCTTGCGCAGCGCCACCACGCGGCGGTGGTCGTCAGGCGACAGACTGCGCAGCTCCATGTTGGCCACGAACACCTCGCGCCGACGCAAGGTGTGCATCCGGATATGGAAGTCGACGAAGGCACGCAATTGTTCGGGGGGCGCGGCGTCGACCGGATGCTCGAGGCGCCATTGCTCGAGCAGGAACTGCAGATGCGTGACCATCAGCGCGACCAGCAGCTGCGCCTTGCTGGGGAAGTACCGGTAAATGGAGCCGGCCTTCAGGCCGACCTTGTCGGCCAGTTCGCGCAGCGTCATGGCCTCGAAGCCGCGGGCTGCGATCAGTTCGATCGCGGCCTGGCGGATCGCTTCTTCGGTGCGGGTGCCGTCGGAACCGGTGGTGCGGGCCATGCTGTCGGGGAGGCTTGCCGGGGATTGGATCGGCCGGCAGATTAGCACGGAATTGAACGGTTGACCGATTAACTCCGGGCGCCTCCCGACGGGCTCCGGCCGCCTAGTCGATGACGGCCTGGTAGACGAGTTCGCGCATCAGATAGCGATAGGGCAGCCGGGCCTGCGGCGACTGCATCATCAGCACGGCAAAGAGCTTCTCCTTCGGATCGATCCAGAAGTAGGTGCCGTAGGCCCCGCCCCAGAAGTAATCCCCGGGACTGCCGTGCAGCGGGCTGCGGCCGGCGTCGTTTCGGACCGCGAAGCCCAGTCCGAACCCCTGACCCATCTCCGGGCCCGGCACAAGCGCTTCGAACCTGCCCATCTCGGCGCCCATCGTTGTGCCGGGGGGCAGGTGATCAGCGGTCATCAGTTCGATCGTCTTGCGCGACACCAGTCGGACGCCGTCGAGCTCGCCGCCATTCAGCCAGAACTGGCAGAAGCGGGCGTAGTCGGCGATCGTCGAGACCATGCCGCCGCCACCGGACTTGAACGCCGCATCGGTGGTGACCAATGGGACCCGCGGCAGTTCGTTCTTCGGGCCTTCGCGCTGCGGTCGAGCGCCGCGGTCGGCCTTGGATGCCGGCACGTGAAACCCGGTGTCGGTGAGCTTCAGCGGGCCGGCGATCCGCTCGGCAATGAACCGGTCGAGCGTCAGACCGCTGACGACCTCGACGATGCGCCCGAGCACATCGGTGGAGACGCTGTATTCCCAGGTGGTCCCCGGCTGATAGATGAGCGGCAGCTTCGCCAGCTTGGCCACCAACTGCTCGTTGGTGTCGTCCGGCGAGCCGACCCGGGCGTCGACATACCACTGCTTCATCGTGTTCGGCCCCGGCGAGCCGTAGGTCAGGCCCGAGGTGTGGCGCAGCAGGTCCTGGATGGTCATCGGCCGGCGCTGCGATTCGAGCACGACCTCGGAACGGCCGTCAGGAGATCGGCGGATCACGCCGACCTTCAGATCCTTGAACGCGGGCAGATACTTTGCCGCCTCGTCGGCAATCGAAAGCCGGCCCTCCTCGGCCAGCATCATGATGGCCAGCGAGGTGAAGGGCTTGGTCATCGATGCGATGCGGAACACCGTGTCGGCGCGCATCGGCGCCCGGGTCTCGGGGTCGCGCAAGCCGAAGCTCTCCTGATAGGCGACCTTGCCTCTGCGCGCCACCAGCACCACGGCGCCGGGAATCTCGCCTTTGTCGACGCCCTGCTTCATCCGGTCCGTCAGGCGCTGCAGGCGCACGGTCGACAGCCCGACATCCTCCGGCCTGGCGGCCTTGGGCAGATCCTGGGCAGCGAACGCGGTGGCGCTCGTCAGCAGCACTGCGGTGGCGGCCAGTCTGGCCATTCTTGAAAACATCGTCGAGTCTCCCTGGAGGGTATGGCGCGAGCTTCGGATTTGGTTGCGTGCTGCGGCGCTTTGATAGATCGGAATGCTCGGCGGCGCAAACCCGCACCTTCACTTCCGGAATCTCCACGTCCCGCCGGGTTTGCAAGGCACCCCCGCGCGGCCTGCACGATGGAAGCGATGAGAGAATGCCGCCACTGCCCTGTCCGGAGACGGCGACATGAATGATTCAACCCTGCGCATTACGGCGCTGCGTGCGCGAGCCGTGCTCGCTCCGATGCGCCTGCCCCTGCAGACCAGCACCGGTGCGGTCAGCGTCGCGCCGCTGGTGCTGCTGGATCTCGAGACCACCGCCGGCATCACGGGCCGCAGCTACCTGTTCGCGATCGGACAGGCTCATCTGAAGCCGCTGATCGCGCTGGTCGACGCGATGGCCGAACTGCTGATCGGCGATGAACTGGCGCCGCTGGACATCGAGCGCAAGCTGCGCGCGAAGCACACGCTGCTCGGCGTGCACAACCTGGTGCTGTTCGCGATGTCGGGTATCGACATGGCGGCCTGGGATGCGCTGGCGCAGTCGATGGGCCAGCCGCTGGTGCGTCTGCTGGGCGGCGTGCCGCGGCCCGTGCGCGCCTACAACTCGAACGGGCTGGGCATCATGGCGGTCAGGCCGCTGGCCCGGCAGGCCGAGCAGCTGGTCGAGGAGGGGTTCTCGGCCATCAAGCTGCGGCTGGGCCGCCCCGATCCGCGCGACGACCTGGCCGCGCTGCGTGCGGTCAAGAAGGCGATCGGGCCCGACGTGACGCTGATGTGCGACTTCAACCAGGCCCTGACGGTGAACGACGCGATCCTGCGCGGTCGCCAGCTCGATGACGAGGGCGGCCTTTACTGGATCGAGGAACCGACGCGAGCCGACGATTTTGCCGGCAACCGACGGATCGCCGATGCGCTCGCCACGCCGGTGCAGATCGGCGAGAACTTCATGGGGCCGGAACAGATGGCGCAGTCGCTCGCCGCGCAGGCCAGCGACTATGTGATGCCCGACGCCCAGCGGATCGGCGGCGTCACCGGCTGGATGCGGGCGGCGGCGCTCGCGCAGGGAGCCGGCCTCGAGATGTCCTCGCATCTTTTTCCGGAGGTCAGCTGCCATCTGCTGGCGGTGACCCCTACCGCGCACTGGCTCGAGTTCGTCGACTGGGCCGCGCCGATCCTGGCCGAGCCGCTGACCGTCAGCGGCGGTCTGGTGTCGGTGCCCGATCGTCCGGGCAGCGGAATTGCCTGGAACGAAGAGGCGATCACGCGCTACGCCGCCTGACGCGCCATGCGCATCGACCACAGGAAGTCCCGATGAAGTCGACCCCTCGCGCCCGCAACCCCGGACAGCCGCCCGCGACGGCCGCGCCCGATGCGCTGGCGCTCGTGCTGCAGGCCGCGTCCTTCGCCGCCGACCGCCATCGCAAGCAGCGCCGCAAGGACCTGCACGCCACGCCCTACATCAATCACCCGCTTGCGCTGGCCAGCACCCTGGCGGTCGAAGGCGGAGTGACCGATCCCGAAGTGATCGCCGCGGCGCTGCTGCACGACACGCTGGAGGACACCCAGACCACCGCGAGCGAACTGCGCGAGGCCTTTGGCCGGCGGGTCGCCGACATGGTCGAGGAAGTGACCGACGATCCGGATCTGGGCAACGACGATCGCAAGCAGCGCCAGATCGATCACGCGCCGCACCTCAGCCACGGCGCCAAGCTGGTCAAGCTGGCCGACAAGATTTCCAACCTGCGCGACGTGGCCGATCATCCGCCCCATGCCTGGGGACTGCAGCGCAAGCGCGAGTACTTCGACTGGGCGGCACGCGTGGTCGCCGGCTTGCGCGGCGCGCACCCGGCGCTCGAGGCGGTCTTCGACGAGGTCGTGAAGCGGCGGCCCTGAAGGGCCGATGTCCCGGCCGTCCGCGGCCGTTTCAACGCCCGCTGGCCGCCTTGTCGGCCCGCCGGCTCTCTCTCAGAACTCCGGGCCTCTCAGCCCGTCTTCCCAGGTGAATACGAGTGACCTCAAGCACTGCATTGCCCCTGCTGTTCACGCCGATGAGCCTTCGCTCGGTGACGCTGCCCAACCGGATCGTCGTGCCGCCGATGGCGCAGTACACGGCCGATGACGGCGTGGCGAATGATTTCCACCACGTGCATTACGGCAAGTTCGCGCTGGGCGGTGCGGGCACCGTCTTTGTCGAGGCCACCGGGGTCACCCGCGAAGGCCGCATCACCAACGGATGCCTGGGCCTGTGGAACGACACCCAGCAGCGCGCCTTCGAGCCGATCACCCGGATGATCCGCTCCCGCGGTTCGGTGCCGGCCATCCAGCTCGGTCATGGCGGGCGCAAATCCAGCATGCAGCGGCCGTGGTTCGGCAATGGGCCCCTGAACGCCCAGGACTTCGCGCGGGGCGAGCAGAGCTGGCAGCCGCTGGCTCCCTCGGCGGTGCCGCTGGCCGCGGGCTGGCTGGTGCCCCGCGAGATGGATGAGAACGACATGACGCGCACGCGGCTGGGCTTCGTCGATGCCGCGCTGCGGGCGATGGCCGCCGGCTTCGAGATCGTCGAGATCCACATGGCCCACGGCTACCTGCTGCATTCGTTCCTGTCGCCCCTGTCGAACTTCCGCACCGACGCCTACGGCGGCAGCCTGGAGGGCCGGATGCGCTTTCCGCTCGAAGTGGCGTCGGCGGTGCGCGCGGCGCTGCCCTCGGGCACGCCGCTGTTCGTGCGGATCTCCAGCGAGGATGGCTTCGAGGGCGGCTGGACGATGGACGACAGCGTGGTGCTGGCCCGCGAACTGCTGGCCTGCGGTGTCGATGTGATCGACTGTTCTTCCGGCGGCAACACCCCGCGCGGCGCGACCAACGCCAACCTGCAGCGCGCGCCCGGCTACCAGGTGCCGTTTGCCCGGCGCATCCGCTCCGAAGCGAAGATCCTGTCCGAGGCAGTGGGCCTGATCCGAGACGGCGTGCACGCCGAAGAGATCCTGCAGGACGGCGGGGCCGACCTGGTGGCGATCGGCCGCCAGTTCCTGTTCGATCCGTTCTGGGCGCTGCACGCGGCCCATCAGCTCGGCATCGATCCCAACTTCGATCTGTGGCCCCACCAGTACGCCTGGTGGCTCGAGAAGTGGGACAAGGGGATCAAGGCGCGCGAGGCAAGCGAGCGGGGTTGAGGCGGGTCCTGACAAAGCAGCGCCCGATCGGGCGCGACGGCCCGGAGGGTGGCGCCCGAGGTCAGCCGGGCGCAGCAGCCATGCTCAGCTGAGCCGCGCCTGTCCGCAGATTGACGGCAGGATGTCGCCGATCGACCCGCGCAGCACGGCATCGGCGATGTCGTCCATGCCGGTCGGCTCGGCGTTGATGATCACCACGCGGGCGCCGGCCCGCTTGGCCAGGGGCACCGCGCCGGCGACCGGGTAGACCTGCAGCGTCGAGCCGATCGCCAGCATCAGATCGGCCTCGCCGGCCACCGTCATCGCGCGGTCGATCACCTCGGGCACCAGGGCCTGGCCGAACGAAATCGTGTCGCTCTTGAGGACGCCGCCGCAGCTGCGGCAGGCCGGATCTTCCTCGCCGGCACGCACCCGGGCCAGCGCCTTTTCCATCGGCGCGCGTTCGCCGCAGTCCCAGCACATCACGCGCCGGATGGTGCCGTGTACCTCGATCACCTTGTCGGGCGAGTTGCCGGCGATCTGATGCAGTTCGTCGACGTTCTGCGTGATCAGCGCATGCAGTTTGCCGCGGCGCTCGAGCTCGACCAGTGCCTCGTGGCCGCGGTTGGGCCTGGCGGTCCACGCGGTGTGTTCGAGACGACCGCGCCAGGCCGCATTGCGCACTTCCTTGTCGGCCAGGTAGTTCTGGATCGTCGACTGCTTTTCGGCCGCCGGGTTGCGCGTCCATACGCCTTGCGGGCCGCGAAAATCGGGAATGCCCGAATCGGTGGAAATGCCGGCGCCGGTCAGGACGACGATGCGCCGGGCGGCATCGATCCAGTGGGCGACCTCGGTCTGCTGGTCGGTGGAAGGCATGGTGGCGGCGTCCTCGCGGGTGGGGGCGGCGGTATGGGTCGCGGCGGTGAGGGTGGCGGCGGAGTCGTCAGCTCAGATGGACCAGCCGGCGGCCGAAGTTCTCGCCGGTGAACAGGCCGATGAAGGCCTGGGGCAGCGATTCGAAGCCTTCGACGATGTCCTCGCGGTATTTCAGCCGCCCTTCGCCGATCCAGCCCGTCATGCGTTCCCACGCTACCGGGTATTGGCGGAAGTAGTCGAATGCCACGAGGCCGCGCATGGTCAGGCGCTGGCCGATGAAGGCGCGCGTGTGCTTCAGTCCGACGGCTTCGTGCGCGGGCCGGTTGTAGTCGGCCATCTGACCGCAGACGACGATGCGCCCGCCGCGCTTCATCAGCGGCAGCACGCTGTCGATCATCGCGTTTCCCACGTTGTCGAACAGCACGTCGACGCCCTCGGGGCAGGCGCTGGCCACCGCGGCGCCGATGTCGGTCTGAGTCCGGTAGTCGATGGCCGCGGCGAAGCCGAGCTCGCGCGTCAGCCATTCGCATTTGGCCGGGCCCCCGGCGACGCCGACCACGCGCGCGCCCTCGATGCCGCCGATCTGGCCGGCCGCCGAACCCACCGCGCCGGCGGCCGATGTGACCAGCAGGGTTTCGCCGGCCTTCAGCGCGCCCACGTCCAGCACCCCGAAATAGGCCGTGAGGCCCGGTATGCCGAGCACGCCGATGGCGGTGGAGGGCGGCAGACCGTTGTCCGGAATGACCCGCAGACCGCGGCCATCGCTCAGGCCCCACTCCTGCCAGCCGAAGGCGCCGGCGACCCAGTCGCCCACCTTGTAGCGCGGATGGGCGGATGCCTCCACGGTGCCCACCGTGGCGGCCTGGATCACTTCACCGAGTTCCAGAGGCTGCGCATAGGTTTCGCGATCGCCGAGTCGCCCCCGGGTGCCGGGATCGACCGAGATGAAGCGGTTGCGCACCAGCACCTGGCCTTCGGCGGGCGGCGCCAGCGGCGCGGTGTCGAGCGCGAAGTCTGCCGTCTGAGGCAGGCCGCTGACGCGCCGCGCCAGCACGAAGCGCCGGTTGCCGGCGGGCAGGCTCACAGCATGCTCGCATCGGTGGGCAGGCCCATCAGCACCCGCCCGGCCAGCTCCCAGCTGGGCGGCGCGATCATCATGTGCTGGGTGGCCGCATAGGCATCGCGGAAGCGCCGCTGCAGCGGATGGGCCGAGTACACCACGGTGCCCCCGCCGAGCTCGTACATGGCGCGCACGACGTCCGCGCTGCTGCGGGTGGCATGGGTGGCGGCCAGGCGCAGCAGGGCGCGATCCTCGATGCCGATGGGGTCGCCCGCCTGCGCCTTGTGCCAGGCGTCGCCGATTGCCTCGTAGTAGAAGGCGCGGGCCGAACGCAGCGTGGCTTCGGAACGGGCCAGCTCGCTCTGGGCGGCGGCGCGTTCGGCCAGCGTGCGTCGCGAGCCCTGCGGCTTCTTGGCGCCCGCCAGGTCGACCAGGTCGTCGATCGCCGCGCGGGCATTGCCCAGGGCCACGGCCGCGATGCCCATGGCCAGCAGCCCGAACGGCGGGAACGCGTAAAGCGGGCCGGTCTCGTGCGGGTTGCCGCCCACCAGCGAATAGCTGAAGCCCTCGGGCACGCGGATGCTGCTCACTTCCATGTCGCCGCTGCCGCTGCCGCTCAGGCCGGTCACCTGCCAGTTGTCCAGCAGCTTCGCCTGGGCGGCCGGGAAGACCATCATGCGGGCGTCGGGCGAGCCGTTGGCCAGCAGGCGCGGCTTGCCGCCCTCGTAGATGACCGAGATGCCCTTGAGCCAGTCGCAGTTGTTGCAGCCGCTGACCCAGGGCCAGCGCCCGCTGAGAACGAAGGTGTCGCCCTCGACTTCGGCGCGGCCGGTGGGCGTGTTCGAGCCGCCGGTGATGACCAGCGGGTTGCCATAGATCTCTCGTGCCGCGGCGGGCGCCAGGTAGGCGGCCGACATGCCGGAGGTCGATCCGACCATCACGTTCCAGCCGGCCGAGGCATCGGCCTGTGCGACCGATTCGATGGTGCGCATGATGGCCGACGGTTCGAGTTCCAGCCCTCCGACGCTGCGCGGCACCGCCATCCGGAAGAACCCGGCCTGGGCGAACTGGCGTGCGATGTCGGCCGGCAGGCGGCGGGCACGCTCGATCTCGTCGGAGCGCTCGCGCAGCATGGGATGAAGGGACTGTGCGGCGGCCAGGGTCTGCATGCCTGCGTTCCTTTGAGAGCGGAGAGTTCAGCTCGAAGAGTAGCGCGAGTCGTATTTCGATTCATGCGCGGGCGGCTCACCGTGTGATCGCGCACGCCGGATCGTCCTGTCACTATGGCGCCGCGGCGATGCCCTGCGTTCTGTCGCGCCTGCGCCTCCGCCAAGCTTCTGAAAGCCTGCCATGCCCGCCTTCGAGTTCGCCCGTGATCCCCGCGGTGTGTCGCAGTGACTGATCCGCGCCCCGGCGAGCGGCGCATCCTGATCTGGATGTGCGTGTTCATCGGCGTCAATCAGCTGGGCTTCGGCGCACTGATACCGGTGCTGCCGCTGTACGCACAGGCGTTTGGTGTGCCGGCCTCGGCCATCGGCAGCACGATCGCCATCTATGGGCTGGCGCGGCTGTTCGTGGCGCTCCCTGGCGGGCGGATCTCCGACCGCCATGGTCGGCGGCCCGCGATGGCGCTGGGCGCCACCCTTTCGTGTCTCGGCAACGTGGGGTGCGCGCTGGCTCACAGCTTTCCGGAGTTCCTGGTGGCGCGCTTCATCGCCGGTGCAGGCGCGGGGCTGGTGCTGACTGTCGGCTCGGTCGTATTGGCCGACATCAGCGTTCCCGAGCGGCGCGGCCGGATGATGGCGACCTATCAGGGCGTGTTCCTGTTCGCGGTCGGCATCGGGCCCCTTCCCGGTGGACTGCTGGCCGAACGCTTCGGACTGGCCGCTCCCTTTGCGGTGTACGCGGCGGCCGCGGCCATTGCGGGCGCGGTGGCGTGGTTCGCGGTGCCCGAGACGCGGCACTTCGGCACCAGCGGCAAAGCGCCAGCCGGG
>DAONCJ010000021.1:0-16974 GCA_035401985.1 Burkholderiaceae bacterium
CCAGCATCTGGCCGGCATGAAGGACTCCAAGGTCATCGTGGCGATCAACAAGGACGCCGAGGCGCCGATCTTCGGTGTGGCCGACTACGGACTGGTCGCCGACCTGTTCCAGGCGGTGCCCGAACTGGCCGCCGGGCTCTGATCGCCCTCTCCTGAAGCCAAAGGACCCGCCGTGAGCTATGTCGCCCCCTTGAAGGACATGATGTTCGTGCTCAACGAACTGGCCGGTCTGCCAGCCGTGAGCCGACTGCCCGGCTGCGAGGACGCCACGGCCGAGACCGTCGAGGCGGTGCTTCAGGAGAACGCCAACTTCGTGCAGGGGGTCATCGACCCCCTGAACTGGTCCGGCGACTGCCAGCCTTCGTCGCTCAAGGATGGCGTGGTCACCACCAGTCCGGGATTCAAGGAGGCTTTTCGGCAGTTCGGCGAGGGCGGATGGCAGGGCGTGCAGCATCCGGTCGCTTTCGGGGGGCAGGGGCTGCCCAAGCTGGTGTCCACCCCGTGCATCGAAATGCTCAACTCCGCCAACCTGTCGTTTGCCCTGTGTCCGCTGCTGACCGACGGCGCGATCGAGGCGCTGATGACTGCCGGCACCGACACCCAGCGTGAGCTGTTCCTGCCGCGGCTGGTGTCCGGCGAGTGGACCGGCACCATGAATCTGACCGAGCCGCAGGCGGGCTCCGATCTCTCGCTGGTCCGCTCGAAGGCGGTCCGCCAGCCCGACGGCACCTTCCGCGTGTTCGGCCAGAAGATCTTCATCACGTTCGGCGAACACGACATGGCACAGAACATCGTGCATCTCGTGCTGGCCCGCACACCCGAGGCGCCCGAAGGCATCAAGGGCATCTCGCTGTTCATCGTGCCCAAGTTCATGGTCGGAGCGGACGGCTCGCTGGGCGAGCGCAACGACGTCTGGTGCCAGTCGCTCGAACACAAGCTGGGCATCAAGGCCAGTCCAACCGCCGTCCTGATCTATGGCGACGGCAAGTTCAAGCCGGCCTCGTCGCCGGGCACGGCCCCGCAGACGGGTGCTGTCGGTTACCTTGTGGGCGAAGAAAACCGCGGACTCGAGTACATGTTCATCATGATGAACTCGGCGCGTTTCTCGGTGGGCATGCAGGGCGTGGCTGTGGCCGAGCGGGCCTATCAGAAGGCCGTCGCCTTCGCCCGCGACCGGGTGCAAAGCCGCGACGTCGCCGGCTCCTCGGGACCGGTGGCGATCATCCAGCATCCCGATGTGCGCCGCATGCTGATGACGATGCGCGCATTGACCGAGGGCGCACGCGCGCTGGCCTATGTGGCGGCTGCTGCCAGCGATGCGGGTCATCACCACGCCGACCCGCAGGTGCGCCGCGAGAACATGGCGTTCTACGAATTCATGGTGCCGATCGTCAAGGGCTGGTCGACCGAGATGTCGCTCGAGGTGGCCTCGCTCGGTGTGCAGGTCCACGGCGGGATGGGCTTCATCGAAGAAACCGGCGCAGCTCAGTATTACCGTGACGCCCGCATCCTCACCATCTACGAGGGCACGACGGCCATCCAGGCCAACGACCTGATCGGGCGCAAGACGGCGCGCGACGGCGGCACGGTGGCCCGCGCCATCCTGCGTCAGGTGCGCCAGACCGAAGAACAGCTCCAGGCCGACGGCAGCGCCGATCTGGCCGCCATCCGTACCGCGCTTGTAGCCGGCACCGCGGCCCTGGACGAAGTGATCGGCTTCGTGGTGGCTGGCGCCAAGGCGGATGTCCGTGCGGTCTACGCCGGCAGTGTTCCGTACCTGAAGCTGGCCGGCATCGTTCTGTGCGGCTGGCAGATGGCGCGTGCGGCGCTTGTCGCCCGCCAGCGCCTGGCCGAAGGCGGCGGCGATGAGGCGTTCCTGAAGAGCAAGATCGCCACGGCGCGTTTCTTTGCCGACCACATCCTGACGCAGGCACCCGGGCTGGCCCGTTCGATCGTGGCGGGCGCCGACGGCGTGCTGGCGCTGGCCGAAGCGCAGTTCTAGACGGCGCACACGCGAGTCGGCCTCGGCGCCCGACCGTGTTCAATGCCGGCGCCAGGCCTGGCTTGCGGCGGCTCTTGCAAGCGTGATACTGTGAATATCCACAGTATCACGCGAGGTGTCCCATGGCGGAGGCTGCCCTCAGAAGCCATCCCGTGTTCTTCAAGGGTCGGGGGGCGGTGAGCAACCCCGAGGGCCGGTTCGAGCGCCGACGGCGCGAGGCGGCCGACGATGGCTGGTCGACCGAACCGCCCGAACTCGTGTCGCCGCAAACCACCGTCACGATCGAGCACGCGCGCACCATCATCAGCCGAAACCAGTCGCCCGACGTCTTCTTCGATCAGTCGATCAATCCCTATCGCGGCTGCGAGCATGGCTGCATCTACTGCTACGCCCGGCCGAATCACGCCTATGTGGGGCTTTCGCCCGGGGCCGACTTCGAGACGCGTCTGTTCGCCAAGCCCGATGCGGCGGCTCTGCTTGCGGCCGAACTCGCTCACCCTTCCTACCGGTGCTCGCCCATCGTGCTGGGCACGGCGACCGATGCGTACCAGCCCGTCGAGCGAGACATGCGCATCACGCGCTCACTGGTCGAAGCGCTATCCGCGTGCCACCACCCGCTGGTGATCATCACCAAGTCGTCTCTGGTCGAGCGCGACATCGACCTGCTGGCCGCGATGGCGCGCAGGAATCTGGCAGCGGTGTACGTCACGGTGACCACGCTCGATGGCGAACTGGCCCGGCGCTGGGAGCCAAGGGCAGTGGCCCCCTGGCGACGCCTGGAAACGATCCGTCGCCTGGCCGAGGCCGGCATTCCCGTGGGTGTGATGGTGGCGCCCATCGTGCCCTTCCTGAACGAACCGGAAATCGAACAGGTGCTGGTCGAAGCGCGCGAGGCGGGCGCACGCAGCGCCCACTACACCGTCTTGCGGCTGCCCCTGGAACTGCGCGAGGTGTTCTGCGACTGGCTTCACCTTCACTTCCCCGATCGTGCGGCACGCGTGCTCGCTCGACTGTCCGACATGCGCGCCGGGGCGCAGGGCGGGCACGGTGCAGGCGGCCGAAAGCTGTCCGCCGCGCAAGGGGCCGGGCAGAGCGTCGCAGGGGCCCGGCTGAACGACTCGCGCTTTCACCACCGGATGCGAGGCCAGGGGCATTGGGCCGATCTCATCCGCCTGCGGTTCGAGCTCGGATGCCGCAAGCACGGCCTGGTGCGAGACCGACCCGAGCTCGATATTGCTCAGTTCAGTCCGCCGTCCCGCGACGGGCAGCTTGGCTTGTTTGATGTCTAGTACCCGCCACTTGCCAGGGGAAATTTGCTGCGCGCTATGATTCCACGCATGACCTTCATCATCGGATCCCGGCTCTCCAGCGCCTGCTGCAGCGGCGCCCGAGCGGTCGTTCGCGCTGCGACTGGTTCGCTCATGCTTGCCTTGCTGGTCTCGGCCAGCCCTGCGGCGCATGCTCAGGCGGCGGGCACGCGCATATTCATGTCGGTCGATCGCGACGGAAACGCCACGTTCTCGGACCATGCTCAGCCGGGTGCTGCCAGCCTGAGCGTTCGCACTTACGAAACACCCGCCGAGGCGCAGTCCCAGGCGCGCGCCAGGGCCGAGCGTGAATACTGGCGGGCACAGGCCGACGCCTTCGCCCAGCGCCACAGCGCCCGCGAGCGCGAGCGCGACCTGGCACGGGCAAACACTGCGCGCATTCAGGAGCCGCCGGTCTATTGGGCGGACGTGCCGGTGCGCCGGTATTTCCGGGCGGGTCCGCCCCACTCGGTGGGCGTCGTTCCGCAGGGGCCGGCGGCAGCGACCACCTACCAGGGCGGGCCGGGGGCTGCGTCGAGGGCGGGCGCCGCCTTCATCGGCAGCGGATTCGCCGGCGCTCGCTGACACGCCCCAGCGTCAGCGCGACAAGCAGGGCGAATCGGGTTACAATCTACGGTTTCCCTGATGGCGCACTGCCTTTCAGGATCGTATTCCATCCATTTGCGGGCCTAGGCCCGACAGGGGTCAGCATGGTTGTCATCCGCCTTGCACGTGGCGGCGCGAAAAAGCGCCCTTTCTACAATATCGTCGCTGCCAGCAAGCAGAATCGCCGCGACGGCCGCTTCATCGAGCGCGTGGGTTATTACAACCCGATCGCCGCCGAAGGCGAAGCAGGCCTGAAGGTCGCGCTGGACCGCATCACCTATTGGGAAGGCCACGGCGCTCAGGTGTCGCCGGCCGTTGCGCGCCTCGTGCGCCAATTCACCGCCAAGGTCCAGGCAGCAGCCTGAGCCCCTGCAGGCTGGCCGCGCCTCGCGCGACGCCCGCCTCCATGCTCGCCGCTGGCCCAGCCCTGAAACCACCCGCCAAAGCGACGTGATGCGCCCGGTGCGCCGACCGATCGGGCAAGGGGTCAAGTTCCGGGGGCCGATCGGCCAGCCGGCCGAGCCCGATGCCGACAGCACGATTCCCGCAGGCCGTTCATCGCAACCCGATGGGTCTGCCGATGCCCAGGCTGCGTCCGTCAGCACGGAATCGTCGCAACATCCGGCCGGAGCTGCGACCGGCACATCCGAGCCTGAGTCCTGCGCTGGCGTGGCGGTTCCGACCGATCTCGTCACCGTGGGACGCATTGTCGACTCCTACGGAATCCGTGGCTGGGTCAAGGTCGAGTCCTACAACGACGCGCAGGATTCCGTGCTCGGGCGTGTCCGGCGCTGGTGGCTGCGACCGTCCTCGGCTGCCCGCGGCCCTTCGCTGATCGCCCGTAGCGTCACTCCGGTGCCCTGCGAAATCGAACGCGTTCGCAGCCACGGCGGCATCCTCGTGGCCAAGCCGGTGGCAAGCCACGATCGCGACAGCGCCATCGCCCTGAAGGGTCACGAGGTGCTGGCCAGTCGAAGCGACTTCCCCTCGGGCGACGAGGGCGAGTACTACTGGGGCGACCTGATCGGCTGCGCGGTGAGCAATCCGGCCGGGCAGGATCTGGGCCGCGTGTTTGCCGTCGAGGACTACGGTGCCCATCCGATCCTGCGTCTGCAGGTCGAGGGCTCCCCCGAGCGAATGATCCCTTTCATCGGGGTGTACATCGTCGAGGTCGATCTGCCCGCCCGGCGAATCGTCGCCGACTGGTCGCCGGATTACTGACCGGTGGCCGTGCCGGTTCGCACAGGCGCGTGCCATGCGCTTTGATGTCGTCAGCATCTTTCCCGCCATGTTCGATTCCCTGTCCGAGTGGGGAATCACGTCTCGGGCTTTGCAGCGCGGCCTGTGGCAGCTGCATCGATGGAATCCGCGTGACTACGCGCGCGACGCATATCGCAGCATCGACGACCGTCCCTACGGGGGCGGGCAGGGCATGGTGATGCTGCCCGAGACGCTTGCCGACACCTTGCAGGCCATCGCGCTGGCCCAGGGACAAGTGCGCGCCCCGGTCATCCATCTGACACCCCGCGGGCGGCCACTGGATCAGGCGCGTGTGCGGGCCCTCTCGGAACTGCCCGCCGTGACGCTGCTGGCGAGCCGATACGAAGCGGTCGATCAGCGCCTGCTCGATCGCCATGTGGACGAAGAAGTCTCGATCGGGGACTTCGTGGTCTCGGGCGGCGAGCTGCCGGCCATGCTGCTGATCGACTCGGTCGTCCGGCTGCTTCCGGGAGCCCTGAACGACCCGCGCTCGGCCCTTGAAGAATCCTTCAGCACCGGGCTGCTCGAAGGTCCCCAGTACACGCGGCCCGAGGTGTTCGAAGGCGTGACGGTCCCGCCGGTGCTGCTTTCGGGGCATCACGCGCGCATCGTCCGATGGCGCCGCGACCAGTCCCTGCGGGTCACCCGCGAGCGGCGCCCCGAGCTGATCGACCGTGCGCGCCGCCAGGGGCTGCTCGACGCGGCTGACGAGCGGGCCTTGTCCGCGATGATCAGCGAGACGGACGGGCAGAAAAAAGGTTAGAATCTCGGGTTCCCCGATGGGCGGCGCGTATCCGCATTCGCCCCTGACAGGAATCACCATCCTCTGACCGGCAAGGACCGCATGGTGCGGTCCAGGCGAACAAGATTGCGCATCGCGCAGCGGTAACGGACAGCACCTCGGTCGAAAGACCGGGCGTCGCCACTTCGGCAGCCGCAGTCGATGCCATACAAACCGCCCGGCTCACGATGGCTCATGGAGCTCATATGGACATCATCCAGCAACTCGAGAACGAAGAGATTGCCCGGCTGGGCAAGACGATTCCGTCGTTCGCCCCCGGCGACACGGTCATCGTCAGCGTCAGTGTGGTCGAAGGCACGCGCAAGCGCGTCCAGGCCTACGAAGGCGTCGTCATCGCCAAGCGCAATCGCGGTCTGAACTCGGCCTTCATCGTTCGCAAGATCTCCTCCGGAGAAGGCGTCGAACGCACGTTCCAGCTGTATTCGCCGCTGATCGCCTCGATCGAGGTCAAGCGCCGTGGCGATGTGCGTCGTGCCAAGCTGTATTACCTGCGTGACCGCTCGGGCAAATCGGCGCGGATCAAGGAAAAGCTCCCGGGAAAATCGGCTGCCCGCAAGTCAGCCTGATCGGCTGACGCAAACGGCCACGGGTCGCACTGACGGTCATGGCCGATTCGGACCACGCGGGCGTCCCGCCGCCGCCACCGGTTTCGCCCTGGGGCAAGCTGGATCCCCGCGACGTTCCGGTCATCCATCGCTATGCCGACCTGCCGCCGGTGCCGCCCGAAAGGCTGCACCCGGCCTTCATCAGGCGGCGTGTCGCCACGCCGCCGATCTGGCTGCCTGAACACGAAGGCGACCGCACCCGCATCGGCCTTGGCGCCATCCGGCCGGCGGCCGTGCTGGTTCCCATTGTCCAAAGATCGGCCGGTCCGACCGTCCTGCTGACGCAGCGCCCCACCCACATGCGCGAGCATGCCGGGCAGGTCGCGTTTCCCGGCGGGCGCAGCGATGCCGCCGACACGTCGCCGATCGACACCGCGTTGCGCGAAGCCTGGGAAGAAATCGGGCTGCTGCGCGAGCGCATCGATGTGATCGGACAGATGCCGTCTTATCTGACCGGGACCGGCTATGAGGTCACGCCCGTGGTGGCGCTGATCGATCCAGATTTCGAGCTGACATTGCATTCGGGCGAGGTTGCCGAGGCGTTCGAAGTGCCTCTGCACTTTCTGATGGACCCGCGTCACCACGAGCGTCGCCATCTGGTGCAGCCCGGCATCGAACGCCAGTTCCTCGCGATGCCTTACATTTCGGGGGGGCGGGAGTTCTTCATCTGGGGAGCGACCGCCGCGATGCTGCGCAATCTCTACCGCCTGCTGATGGCCTAGAGTCACCCCAGTGACGTCACCCCATTGACGAGTCAGCTTGAACGCCAGGACCGAACCATGACAATGCCGTTTTCAAGCGCCCGCGCCGGCGGGTCGGAGCGCTAGCGACGATGGGGTTCGTGGCTCTGGTGTTCGCGCTGCTGATCGAGCAGGGTCGCCCCCTGCCCGAGCGCAATTGGATCCATCGCACGATCGCCGATGCCGCGGACGCGCTGATGCGGGCCACCAACGCAGGAGAGCGTCAGAACGGCGTGTTCGGCTGGGTCGTCTTCATCGGGGGCCTGTGCGGCACGCTGGTGCTGGTGCAGTGGCTTGCCGACCGCCTGCACCCGGTTGCGGTGTTCTGCCTGCACGTCGCCGTGCTTTACTTCACCGTCGGCTTCCGGCAGTTCAGCCATGCCTTCACCGAGGTGCAACTGGCGCTGGCCGCGGGCGATCTGCCTGGCGCGCGCCGCATTCTCGCCGAATGGATCCACCGGGATGCCGCCCAGGGGCAGTTCGCCGATGCCAGCGTCGCCGAAGTCTGCCGCGTCGCCATTGCGCATGCGCTGCTGGCCTCCCATCGCCATGTCTTCGGTCCGCTGATCTGGTACGTGATCTTCCCGGGTGTGGCCGGGCCGGTGCTCTATCGGGTTGCCGAGATGCTGGCGCGCCGCTGGGCCGGCGAAGACGAGGCCTACGGCTGGTGCGCCCGAACCGTGTTCCGCTGGGTCGACTGGCTGCCTCTGCGGATGACCGCGGTCGGGTTCGCCGTGGTCGGCAACTTCGAGGACGCCGTCTATGCGTGGCGGGGCGCGGTGGCGGCGGGCACCGGCGACGACGCCCGGGCGCTGCTGCTGGCCAGCGGGGGCGGGGCACTTGGTCTGCGCATCGCCGACCCGGCTCTCGAAGCGCGCTGGGCCTCGCACGAACAAGGCTACGAGCCGGCAGGCAGCGAGCCGGGCCCCGAGGGGCTGCGCAGTGCGGTCGGCCTGGTATGGCGCTCGGTCGTGCTGTGGATCGCACTGTTTGCGATGCTCAGCGCCGCCAACTGGCTGGGGCGTTGACCCGCGTCTCTTCGTGCAGCTTGAGCAGCAGCGAATAGCGTCGTTCGTCGATCCGGCCTTCCTTCACTGCGGTGCGGATCGCGCACCCCGGTTCCTCGCGGTGCGTGCAGCTGTGGAACCGGCACTGCCCCAGCAGCGCCTGGCACTCGGGCATCGCGTGCAGGCGCTGCGACTCCGACAGGTGCTCCAGGCCGAATGTCTGGAATCCGGGTGAATCGATGACCCGTCCGGACAGTGGCGGCGCCAGATCGAACAGCCGGGTGAACGTTGTCGTGTGGCGGCCGGCGTCCAGGGCTGTCGAGATCTCCTGCGTGCGAAGGCCGGCATTCGGTATCAGGCAGTTGACGAGTGTCGACTTGCCCATGCCCGACTGCCCGAGCAGCAGCGTCGTTCGGCCAGCCAGCCAGGGTGCCAGCCGCGCGACTGTCCCTGCGGGGTCGGTCTTCGCGCTGCATTCGAACACTTCGTAGCCGAGCGACTTGTACAGCGCGATCCGCGGCTCGATGGCGGCGCGCTGTGTGCCGAGGTCGCTCTTGTTGACCAGCAGCGCGACGCTGACGTCCTGGGTCCGGGCCTCGATCATCACCCGCGACAGCAGGTCGTCCGAGAATGGTGGCGAAGGGGCTATGACGACCGCTGCCTGATCGATGTTCGCTGCGAGCGACTTCGCCTTCCAGGCGTCGCTGCGTCGGATCAGATTGCGCCGAGGCTCCACCTTCTCGATCACCGCCTGACCGGCGCCCAGTTCGCCGATGCTGACGCGGTCGCCGACGGCGACGTCGGCCTTGCGGCCCCGCATCACGGCGATCAGCGAGCGCCCGTCGTCCGTCAGCACCAGCAGACGGTGGCCATGCCGCGCCTCGACAGTGGCCGCGATCATGGCGTCACGGCCTCAGCCCGCACGCGCAAAGACCGAATCGGCGCGGGCCGCGCAGATGAAATCGTTTTCGGAGATGCCCGAGACCGAGTGGGTGTTCCAGCGCACCACGCAGCGGTTGTAGCCGATGGTCAGCTCGGGATGGTGATCCTCGGCGTGGACGATCCACGCCAGTGCATTCACGAAGGCGATCGTCTCGTGGTAGTCGCGAAACGCGTAGCTGCGTTCGATAGCCTCCGACCGGTAGGTCCAGCCCGGCAGTTCGGCGAGCTGGGCCTCTATCTCGGCCGCCACATACGCGCGCTCCGCGTCGAGGGCGCGACAGCGCTTGGCCAGCAGCTGTTGACGGGTGTACACGGGTTTCATGGCAGGGCAGGGACGGTGAGTGTTGGGCGTTGCGTTCGATGCGACCGGTCAGGCCGGGGACAAGCGGCCGACCCGGATCGCCGCCGGCGGATGCGAGTCGTAGAACGCCGAATGCAGGGGATCGGGTGTCAGGGTCGAGGCGTTGTCTTCGTACATCTTCACGAGCGCGGACACGAGGTCCGAGGCGCGGCTGTGCTGCGCGGCGAACTGGTCGGCCTCGAATTCATGGCGGCGCGATGCCAGGCTGGCCAGCGGTTGCAGCGGGAAGGCGAAGACGGGTATCACCAGAAAGAACAGGACCAGCGCGATCGCCTCCACGTCCGCCGACGGCGTGATGCCCAGGCCCTGGTAGAACCAGGGGCGGGTGGCCAGCCAGGCAAGCAGCCACAAGCCGGCAGCGCTCATCAGGAAGGTCGCCACCATCCGCTTGGCGATGTGGCGACGCCGGAAATGGCCGAGTTCGTGCGCAAGCACCGCCTCGACTTCTTCGCCGTTGAGCCGGCTGAGCAGCGTGTCGAAGAACACGATCCGCTTGGCCCGTCCAAGCCCGGTGAAGTAGGCATTGCCATGGGCCGAACGCCGGCTGCCGTCCATCACGAACAGCCCGCGGGACGTGAAGCCGCACCGTGCCAGCAGCGCTTCGACGCGGCTGCGCACCGGGCCGTCGGGCATCGGCTCGAACTTGTTGAACAGCGGCGCAATCACGGTCGGGTAGAGCACCAGCACCGCCAGATTGAAGGCGACCCACAGCAGCCAGGCCCACAGCCACCAGCCGCTGCCCGCCGAGCGCATCAGGGCCAGCACGCCGGCCAGCAGCGGCAGCCCGAGCGCCAGGCTCACGGCGAAGCCCTTGAACATGTCAGCCACCCAGAGACGGACCGTCATCCGGTTGAAGCCGAAGCCTTCCTCGAGCCTGAACTGGCGGTACCACGACAGTGGCAGATCGACGAGCCCGCCGATCAGGGCCACCCCGACGACAAAGGCCAGCGGACGCAGCCAGACGCCCTCGGGCAGCAGCATGACCAGCCCGTCGTGCAGCCATTGCATGCCGCCCAGCAGCGTGAACGCGAACAGCACCGCAGTGCTCAATGCGAGCTCGAGAAGCCCCAGGCGGGTGCGGGCGATCGTATAGTCGGCAGCCCGCTGATGCGCGGCAAGCGGCACCCGCGCCGCAAAGGCGGCCGGCACTTCGTTGCGGTGCCGGGCGACGTGCCGGATCTGGCGCGTGGCAAGCCAAACCCGCAGCGCCACGGTGACGATGACGGCGGCCGCGAAGACAAGGCTGAACGACAGGGACGGTGGCACGGCGTGAACTCGCTGACTGCACTCGACAAGATGAAGATGGGGCCGACGGCGTACCGATCAAGGCATCGGGATTGCCGCCAGCCTGGATCGCTCGGAGAGCCGGCAGTGTCCGGGAAGGCCGGTCGACCAGGGGATTGCACCGTTGGGTCGAGGGCGCACGGAGCCGCTTTCAGCGGGTGTGCCAGAATTCCGGATTATGACACAGCCCAATGACACCGCCGGGGGCGCGGATTCCGCCCCCACTCAGCGCCCGGACGAAACTCGCCTGGTGTGGATCGACATGGAAATGACCGGTCTGCGGCCCGACATCGACCGGATCATCGAGGTCGCCGCCGTGGTCACCGACAGCGATCTGAACGTGCTGGTCGAGAGTCCGTCCTTTGCGGTTCATCAGCCCGACGACGTGCTGGATGGCATGGACCAGTGGAACAAGTCGACCCACGGCCGTTCGGGCCTGATCGACCGGGTCCGCGCCTCGGTGCTCAACGAAGCCGATGTCGAACGCGAACTGATGGCGTTCCTGTCGCCATGGGTTCCGGCCGGCAAGTCGCCGATGTGCGGCAACTCGATCGGCCAGGACCGCCGCTTCATGGCCCGCTACATGCCGCAGTTCGAGGCGTGGTTCCATTACCGCAACCTGGACGTCAGCACCCTGAAGGAGCTCTGCAAGCGCTGGGCGCCGGCCGTGGCGCGCGGCTTCGACAAGCGCAGCGCCCACACTGCCCTGGCCGATATCCATGAGTCCATCGATGAGTTGCGGTATTACCGGACGCACTTCATCGTCGCCAGGTCCGCCTGAGGACCAGCGCGAGTCCGGCGCTGGCCAGCGCCAGGCTCGCCACGCCCGCCACCCAGAAGCCCAGGGCGCCGGCCCGTGAGCCGTGCAGGGCGCCCAGCGGGCCGGCCGGATCGCTGCTGACCGTCAGCAGGTAGCCGCCCCCCAGGCCCACGCCCCACATCGACACCACGCACACGACCATTGGCAGGGTGGCGATCTTGTACGCCCGCAGGATGTAGCCGATCTGGGTCTGCAGGCTGTCGAACACCACGAACAGAGCGAGCGCACCGAGCAGCGGCAGCGTCGCCGCGATCACCGCCGCATCGTTGCTGTATGCCGCGGCGATCGGGCCGCGCAAGGTCCACAGCAGCAGGCCGGTCAGCGCGGCAAGCGTCATTGCGATGCGCAGTCCGGTGATCGACACGGCGCGGGCACGCATCGGGTCACCGGCTCCGATGGCCTGCGCAGCCAGTGTGCTGGTCGCGTTGGCCAGCGCCAGCGCGAGCATGTAGACCACACCCGTCAGATTGGCGGTGATCTGGTGGCTGGCCATGGCGACGGTGCCGAACCGGGCGACGAAAATGGCCATGAAGGTGAAGGACGTCACCTCGACCAGATAGCTGGCGCCGATCGGCACACCGAGCTTCAGCAGTTCGCTCATTTCGCGCAGGCGCGGCGCGATCGGCTGGCGCAGCGCGAAGGGACGGTAGCGGGTGTCGCGCAACAGCCAGACGCCCGCCACGCCGACGCTGCACCAGGCGATCAGCGAACTGGCCAGACCGCACCCGGCGCCGCCCAGCGCCGGCAGGCCGAGGCTTTCACTGCCGTGCATGAACAGGTGGTTCAGCGGGAACTTGGCGGCGACGCCCAGCAGATTGATCGTCATCACCACCTTTGGCCGCGAGATGGCGGTATTGACCGCGTAGAAGCAGCGAAAGATCAGTGCCGCGGGCACCCCCAGCGCGGTGGCATTCAGATACGCATCGACCTGCGCGCCAAGCTCCGGAGGCGCGGCGGCAAGCATCAGCCAGGGCGTCGACCACGAAAGTGCAAGACAGCCCGGCAGGCTCAACGCCAGTGCCACCCAGATCGCCTGCCAGAACGACGCGCCGATCTGCGTCATTCGTCCGGCGCCGAAGTGATGGGCCGCGATCGGGGTCAGCGCGAGCAGCACCCCCATCAGCGACACATACACGCTGACGTAGATGCTGGATCCGAGCCCCACCGACGCCAGGTCGCGGGCCGACATCTGCCCGGCCATCACGGTGTCGATGATGCCGTTGGCCATGATGGCCAGCTGCCCGATGAAGACGGGCCAGGCCAGTCGCAGGATGTCGGCGCGCATCATCTTCGCTGGTACAGGCGCAGCTTCTCGTCGCTGTCGCGCGGACGGGCGCCCTCCCAGACGAATATCCAGCCATCACGCGCGGGCGCCGTCTGGCGCGAGACCGGCCCGACGTCCTGCACGAGCAGCCAGTCGCAGCGCTGTGTCGCGCCACCGAGGCGCAGATCGCCGAAGTAGTGGAGGGTGGCGCGCTGCGCCTGGCCGAGCGCAAGCGTGTCCAGGCACCGGTACGACGGGGGCAGCTGGAGCGTCATGCGCGCGGCCAGATCGCGGTAGGTGTTCCGATGGTTGACCGCGGGCATCCAGAGCGACATCAGCAGCAGCCAGGCCAGCACCAGTCCGCCGCATGACAGGGCCACCGGCCGCCACAGCGTGGGCGGATGACGGGCCAGGCGCCAGCGGACCAGGGCCAGCCATGCGAGGGTCGCAGCGAGTCCCAGCAGCAGTGCACCCGGAAGCCACTCCGGCACGTAGCCTGGCGACAGCGCCGCGGCGCGGACGGCCATCCGCGGCGGGAAGCCGGTCAGGAACGCCAGCCAGTAGCCCCAGATGACCAGCCCAAGCACCGTGTAGGTCATGACGGCGAACCAGTCGATCAGACTGGTCACCGAGCGCTTGAGCGTCGGCAGGCCGATGGCAGCCAGCATGGCCAGGGTGGCTGCCAGCATCGGCATCTGGCTTTCGGGTGCCGCTGAACCGACGATGCCGCTCACGGTCAGCCAGGCCAGGGTGACCAGCGGCAGCGCCACGGCCGGTTCATCGAGGCGGCCCCGCCAGCGCACGATGGCCCACAGCGCCACCGGCCAGGCCGGCCAGAAATACCACGGCGCCGTGCGGGCGTAGTAGGCGAGCCCTTCCAGCGCGAAGCCGGCGAATTGGCTGTGGTTCCAGGCCAGCCAGCGGCCCAGATGGGCTTGCGCCTCTGGCATGGAGGACCATGACAGGGCCAAAGGCCAGGCGAGTCCGGCAAGGACCCCCGCCGGCAGCGCCACCGCAAGCCAGCGCCGGGCGACCAGCCGGAAGGCGCGCGAGACCAGCGGCAGGCAGACCGCCGCTCCCGCCAGCGCAACGGCCGGCAGCAGGCCGCGGGTCAGCACGGTGGCACCGAGCGCCGCCCCGGTGGCCAGTCCGGCCAGCATCGGCCGCTCGAGCGACCAGGCGGCACTGAAAAGAAAGACCGCCACCCACACGACCTGGGCGGCCTCGGCGCTGGTCTCGTGGAGACGCACGATCAGCCCGACCGTGGCCATCAGCACCAGCAGCGCCGAGTCGGCAACCGCGCGGCCGAAATCGACCGGATCGGCGCCGGCGCCAAACGGGTCGGCCGGCTGCACGCCGGGTCGCCTCGCCAGGCGGTAACTGGCGTACCAGACGGCCACGAACATCAGCCCCAGACCGAGCATCGCCGCCAATTGCATCGCGACATGCGCGGGCAGCATCGGCAGCACTCGGATCGCCATGGCGCCGAACCAGAAGGGCAGCGGGCCCTCGTCGAACACGGCCTCGCCGGCGATCTCGGGCAGCAGCCACTGGCGGGCGCCACCCTGGGCCATCGCCCAGGCAACCCCGAAACCGGCCGCGTCGTCGGATCGCCAGGGATCGCGTCCGATGAAGCCGGGGACGATATACAACAGGCAAAGCAGCAGCAGCCCCCAACGGGGCAGCTTGCCGGCCTGCAGTTCAGTGACGAGGAACGGTCGCATGTCAGCGATCCGGCCGGATCGGCCGCCAGGGACAGGGCAAAAGAAAAAGGCAGCCCGAAGCTGCCTTGATCACCGGCGCGGCCAGAAGCACGCGCGCAATGCGGATCGACCGGACTTCACGGGCTCGCATCCGAGCACCTTGCATCGACCGCCGGACCTCGCGGACAAAAGTCCGCGCAGACGCAGCGCACGGTGAAGGCTCAGGATCGAGCCGCGGCCGATCAGGCGCTGGTGGCCTTCGTGCGGGCGAACTTCTGGCGGAATTTCTCGACCCGGCCAGTTTCGCTGATGCGCTGCTGGGCACCCGTGTAGAACGGATGCGACTCGGACGTGACGTCGAGCTTCATAAGCGGGTATTCCTTGCCGTCTTCCATCTTGATCGTCTCGCGCGTGTTCAGCGTCGAGCGGGTGATGAACTTGAAACCCGAAGACATGTCCTGGAACACGACTTCGCGGTAATTGGGGTGTGCGCCGTCTTTCATCTTTATTTCCTTCGTTTGCGCTGACCGCCTTGCTGGGGGCTCAGACAACGGTTTTCAGGCGAATTCAGCCAAGCCCAATATTATGGCATCCATCGGATGGGGCCGGCAAGAGGAGCTTCAACGCTTCATCATCTCGAAGAATTCCTGGTTGCTCTTGGTCGCGCGGACCTTGTCGAGCAGGAACTCCATCGCCGCGATCTCGTCCATGTCGTGCAGCAGCTTGCGCAGGATCCAGATCTTCTGGAGCACATCGGCCTTGATCAGCAGCTCTTCGCGGCGTGTCCCCGAGCGCGAGATGTTGATGGCCGGGTAGACGCGCTTCTCCATCATCCGGCGATCCAGGTGCAGCTCGGAGTTGCCGGTGCCCTTGAACTCCTCGAAGATCACCTCGTCCATCCGGCTGCCGGTGTCGACCAGCGCGGTGGCGATGATCGTGAGCGAGCCGCCTTCCTCGATGTTGCGCGCGGCGCCGAAGAAGCGCTTGGGGCGCTGCAGGGCATTGGCGTCGACGCCACCGGTCAGCACCTTGCCCGAAGCGGGCACGACGGTGTTGTAGGCGCGCGCCAGGCGGGTGATCGAGTCGAGCAGGATGACGACATCGCGCTTGTGCTCGACCAGGCGCTTGGCCTTCTCGATCACCATCTCCGCCACCTGGACGTGGCGGGTGGCCGGTTCGTCGAAGGTCGAGGCAACGACTTCGCCTCGAACCGAGCGGCTCATCTCGGTCACCTCTTCAGGCCGCTCGTCGATCAGCAGCACGATCAGGGTGACATCGGGGTGGTTGGTCGTGATCGCGTGTGCGATGTGCTGCATCAGCACCGTCTTGCCGGCCTTGGGCGGCGCGACGATCAGGCCGCGCTGGCCTTTGCCGATCGGCGCGATCATGTCGATGATCCGGCTGGTGATGTTTTCTTCGGCCCGGATGTCGCGCTCGAGCGTCATCACCCGATTGGGGTGCAGCGGCGTGAGGTTCTCGAACAGGATCTTGTTCTTGCTCGCCTCGGGCGGCTCGCCGTTGATCTTGTCGACCTTCACCAGCGCGAAGTAGCGTTCACCGTCCTTCGGCGTGCGGACTTCACCCTCGATCGAGTCGCCGGTGTGCAGATTGAAGCGGCGGATCTGCGAAGGCGAGATGTAGATGTCGTCGGTGCTGGCGAGATACGAAGTTTCGGGGGACCGAAGAAATCCGAAGCCGTCGGGCAGAACCTCGAGCACCCCGTCACCGAAAATCGACTCGCCGGTCTTGGCCTTTTTCTTCAGGATCGCGAACATCAGTTCCTGCTTGCGCAGACGCTGGGGCGCTTCGATCTCCAGGCCGGTGGCCATCTCGATCAGGAGCGAGATGTGTTGAGCCTTCAGTTCGGATAGGTGCATGGAGTGGGGAGCCCAGAGGGCAAGGAAGGACTAGGCGCAGGATGAGGATTGGGCGCTGAACCGGCGAACTTGGCGCGCGGCAGGCACTGCGAGGCCCCTCGGGGAAGGCCGGGATTCAGCAGATCGAGGGGCGGTGGGCGGATTGTGGCCCTGATGTTCAGGGTGACCGGTCGGGACCGGTCACCGCCGACGGCAGCGCTGTCGAGCGTGCCGTGAGATTACAACGAATTACAGATGACTGTCCAGAAACTGGGTCAACTGGGATTTCGACAGGGCACCGACCTTGGTCGCGACCACTTCACCCTGCTTGAACAGCATCAGGGTCGGGATGCCGCGGATGCCGTACTTGGCGGCGACTTCCTGGTTGTCGTCGACATTGAGCTTGGCGACCTGG
>DAONCJ010000022.1:0-16883 GCA_035401985.1 Burkholderiaceae bacterium
AAATGGCACCTGACGCCGACCTTCGAGACCTCGCCCGCCGGCCCCTACGACCAGTGGCCGCTGCAGCGCGGCTTCGACCGGTTCTACGGCTTCCTCGAAGGCGAGACCAACCAGTTCCATCCGGAACTGGTGCTGGACAACCACCACATCGAGGCGCCCCAGCGCGAGGGCTATCACCTGTCAGAGGACATTGTCGATCAGTCGATCGGCATGATCCGTGCGCAGCAGTCGGTCACGCCGGACAAGCCGTTCTTTCTCTACCTGTGCCTGGGCGCGCAGCATGCGCCGCATCACGCGCCCAAGGCGTTCATCGACAAGTACGTGCCGGTGTTCGAGAAGGGCTGGGACGTCACCCGCACCGAACGACTCGCGCGCCAGAAGGCGCTGGGCATCGTGCCGGAAAAAACCGTGCTGCCCGAGCGCAGCCCGGGTGCAAAGCCGTGGGACGAGCTGAGCGGCGATGAGCGGCGATTCGCGGTCCGGCTGCAGGCAGCCTTTGCCGGCATGCTCGAGCACGCCGATCTGCAGGTCGGCCGTCTGGTGGACTACCTGGCCAAGGCGGGCAAGCTCGAGAACACCGTCATCGCGCTGATTTCCGACAACGGCGCAAGCCAGGAAGGGTCGCCCTTCGGCACAGTCAACGCGCTGCGCTACTTCAACGGCGTGCGCGACACGCTGGCTGAAAACATCGCGCACATCGACGAGATCGGCGAGGGGCACCTGAACAACAACTACCCGCTGGGCTGGGCAATGGCGGGCAACACGCCGCTGAAGCGCTACAAGCAGAACACCCATGGCGGTGGCGTGCGCGACCCGCTGATCGTCCACTACCCGAAGGCCATCACCGATCGTGGCGGCATCCGCCATCAGTTCCATCACGTCTGCGACATCACGCCCACGGTGCTCGAACTCACCGGCGTGCGGATGCCCGAGGCGATCGGGGGCGTGACGCAGCAGCCGATCGAAGGAACGAGCCTCGCCTACAGCTTTGCCGCGCCGAACGAGCCCACGCGCAAGCACACGCAGTACTTCGAGATGCTCGGGCATCGGGGCATCTGGCATGACGGCTGGAAGGCGGTCACCTGGCACCGGCCCGGCACGCCCTTCGACGCCGACCAGTGGGAGCTCTATCACCTGCCCAGCGACTTCAACGAGATGCACGATCTGGCCGCCGAGCAGCCGGCTCGGCTGCAGGAGATGGTGCGCCGCTGGTTCTCCGAAGCGGGCGCCTGCCAGGTGCTGCCGATGAACGACACGCTGAACCGGTTCGTCAGCTCCAATCCCCACAGCGTCGCCTCGCGCCGCCACTGGGAACTGCAGCCGGGCACCGGACGCATTCCGCAGGCGGCTTCGCCGGACATCCGCAATCGCTCGTATCGCCTCACGGCGCGCGTCGACATCCCGGCGGGCGGTGCACAGGGCGTGCTGATCGCCCAGGGCGACTGGTGCGGCGGCTATGCGCTGTACGTGCAGGACGGCCGGCTGGTGCACGACTACAACTTCGTGAACCGGCATTACATCGTGCGCTCGAACATACCGGTGCCCAGCGGGCCCTGTGAACTGACCTACGAGATGAAGAAGACCGGCGAGTACAAGGGCGAAGGCACCTTGTTCATCAACGGGGTGGCCTGCGGCTCGGTGGCGCTGCCACAGACCTATCGCGCACAGGCGTCCTTCATCGGCGTGGAAGTCGGGCGCGCACCGCGGCCCTCGGTGGGCGAGTTCGAAGCGCCGTTCCCATTCACCGGCACGCTTCATTCGGTGGTGGTGGACCTGGCTGACGATCAGGAGGTCGATGCCGCGGGCGAGCTCAAGGCGGCGCTGCGCCAGCAGTGAAAGACCATGCGATGATCCCCGGTTCTCATCCCCCGTCCAGGCGCTGACCATGCACCTCACCCCGCCGCTCTCATGCGCTTCCGGATTGCCGGTCAGTGCCGCCCGAACACAGCAGCCGCGCCTGCTGAAAAGGGCGGTCGCGGCGGCGGCGTTCGGCCTGGCCGTGCTGACCGGCATGGGGCTGTCCGCCGAGGCCTCGGCCCAGGGCGCTTATCCCGCCCGCACGGTGAAGATCATCGTCCCCGTCACCACCGGCGGGCCGAGCGATCTGGTGGCGCGCATGGTCGGCGACAAGCTGGCCGGCACGCTGGGCAAGCCGGTGATCATCGACAACCGGCCGGGCGCCTCCCAGGTGGTGGGCGCGCAGGTGGTCGCCAAGTCCGATCCCGACGGCTACACGCTGCTGCAGGCGGCCGCCAACATGGCGATCAATCCGATCCTGATGAACGATCTGCCCTTCGACACCCTCAGGGATTTCGCGCCGGTGTCGCTCACGCACCTGACCCCTTATGTGTTCGTCGTCAGCGGCCAGTCGCCGATCCGCTCGGTCGCCGACCTGCTGAAGTTCATTCGCGACAACCCCGGCAAGGTCACCTACGCGACGACGGGTCAAGGCAGTCCGCAGCAGCTCGCCACCCTGCTGCTGGGGCAGATGCAGAGCCTGCCGGCGATGACCGAGGTGCAATACAAGGGCAGTTCCGCCGCCCATCCCGATCTGATCGCCGGCCGGGTCGATTTCATGATCGATCCGCTGGCGGCGTCCGCCCCGCACATCCGCTCGGGCAATCTGCGTGCGCTGGCGGTTACCACGCCGGCACGCTATCCGTCGTTCCCGGACGTGGCGACTGCCATCGAGGCCGGCGTGCCCGGCTACGACTTCGCCAGTTGGGGCGGCGTGTTCGCGCCGGCCGGTACGCCGCGCGACGTGGTGATGCGCCTGAACGGCGACCTTGGCCGCATCCTGGCCAGCGACGACATCCGCCGGCGCTTCGGCGACATGGGGCTGGTGCCCAAGGGCAGCAGCCCCGAGGAATTCGGCGCCTTCCTGGTCGCGGAGATGAACCGCTGGAAGGCCGTGCTTGGCGCGCGCAAATGAGGTCCTGGCATCGGCGCCGTGCGGCCGACCTGTTTCACCCTTCCTGGCGCGCATGAGGGCGTCGATCGGCCCCGCATGACGGCGTTGGATTTCGGGGCATGACGGCATCCGCTCAGGCAGCCGACGGGGTCAGCAATCCCCTGGCGCTGCCCGACTATCGCCGCTACTGGCTGTCGCGCGTCTTCACCACCATCGCCACCCAGATCCAGGTGGTGGCGGTCGGGTGGCAGATGTACGACATCACCGGCAGCGCGATGGCGCTGGGCCTGGTCGGACTGTTCCAGTTCGCGCCAGCCCTGATGCTGATCATGGTCGCCGGTCCCATCGTCGACCGCTACGATCGGCGCAAGATCCTGATGATCTGCCGGCTCGTCCAGGGTTCGGCCGCGCTCAGTCTTGCGGTTGCCAGCCTCACCGGCCTGCTCGACAGCACGCTGCTGTATGCGCTGGTGTTCGTGCTGGGCACCGTCGGCGCATTCGAGATGCCGGCGGGTCAGGCGATGCTGCCCTCGCTTGTGCCGGCGCGGCTGCTGTCGCGGGCCGTGGCGCTCGGCTCCAGCGCCCACCAGGCGGCCACGATCGGCGGCCCGGCACTGGGCGGGCTGCTGTACGTCGCCGGGCCGCACACGGTGTATCTCAGCTCCTGCGCCCTGTTCGGCGTTTCACTGACGCTGCTCAGCCGCATCCGGACCCGCCCGCGTGCGGCGGCACGGCCCAGGATCACGCTCGAGTACCTGCTGGCCGGCATGGTGTTCATCCGCCGCCATCCGGTGCTGCTGGGCGCCGTGTCGCTCGACATGTTCGCGGTGCTGCTGGGCGGCGCGACGGCGCTGTTGCCCATCTACGCCAAGGACATCTTGCACACCGGGCCCTGGGGGCTTGGGCTGCTGCGCTCGGCGCCCGCGGTGGGCGCGCTGGCGGTGGCCTTGTGGCTGGCCCGTCATCCGCTGGAACGCCGGGTCGGCCGCCTGCTGCTCGGGGCGGTCGCGGCATTCGGCATCGGAACGATCTGCTTCGGGCTGTCGACCTGGCTGCCCCTGTCGCTGGCGGCGCTGGTGCTGATGGGGGGCTGCGACATGATCAGCGTCGTCATCCGCGTGTCGCTGATGCAGCTCGAGACGCCCGACGAGATGCGCGGGCGCGTCGGCTCGGTGAACTCGCTGTTCGTCGGCGCGTCCAATCAGATCGGCGAATTCGAGTCCGGCATGCTGGCCGCCTGGCTTGGCGCCGTGCCGGCGGTCGTGCTGGGCGGGGTCGGCACGCTGATGGTGGTGGCGATCTGGTGGCGTTCGTTTCCGGTCCTGGCGCGGCGCGATCATCTGGAGCACGGCTAGCGTCTGTGCAGCGGGGGCTTCACCCGCGGGGTCTCACCAGCCGAAGCGGCGCATCAGCCCGGCAAACGCATCGTTCAGGGGCGCCTCGATCTGCAGCGGCAGCCCGGTGACCGGGTGGCTCAGGCGCAGGCGGGTGCAAGTCAGCAGCAGCCGGTGGCAATCGAAGGCCTGCTGAAAGAACCGGTTGTGCACGCCCTTGCCGTGGGTGGCGTCGCCGATGATCGGATGCGCGATGTGCTTCATGTGCCGGCGCAGCTGATGACGCCGGCCGGTCAGCGGGCGGAGCTCCATCAGCGCGTACCGCGAACTGGGGTAGCGCTCGACCGCATGCGGCAGTTCGATGGTGGCCAGCCGGCGGTAATCGGTGACTGCCGCCTGGGTGGTCATCGTGCGTATCGCACCGCCCGGCTCGTCGGTGTCCCGCGTGAGCGGGTGGTCGATGCGGCCTTCAAGCGCCGGCCAGCCGCGCACGACAGCGCGATAGCACTTGTCGACCTCATTGCACTCGAAGGCCTCGCTCAGCCGGCGCGTAATTTCGGCCTCGAAGGCGAACAGCAGCACGCCCGAGGTGCCCTTGTCCAGGCGATGCACCGGCTGCACCCGCCGGCCGATCTGGTCGCGCAGCAATTGCACGGCGAAGCGGGTTTCGTGGCGATCGATGTCGCTGCGATGCACGAGCAGACCGGCCGGCTTGTCGATTGCGATGAGATGCTCGTCGCGGTGCAGGATGGCAAGCACGAACGGGGCTCAGCCGGCTTCGCCGGCCATGGGAACGCAGCGGGGACAGGGATTCATCGGCGAGATGGCCCGCCCGGCAGAAAGCGTGAAAGCCGCTCGAACTCCGACGGGCCGCGCGCCGCGTCGGCCACGTAGCGATCGGGCCGCAGCAGCACCGCCGCCGCCTCGTGCGCCGCCAGCCACTGCCGCATTGCCGGACCGAGCTCGGCCTCGTCGAGCAGCGTCACGTCGTCCCGCTGCCAGCACGGGGCCAACCTGGCCGAAGCCAGCGTGGCCGGTGTTCCGAACAGTGCGAAGCGCTGGCCCACCCGTTCGTCGAGCAGGCGGCCGTCGGCCATCCGGGGTTGAGGAAAGATCGATCCGGCCGGCCCCAGTCCGCTGTGAATGCCGGGCCCAAGCCCGGGCGCCGGAAATTCGAACACCCGCGCTTCGCCCTGCAGGAATTCACGATCCCGGCGCTCGACGACGGCCGGGTCGGTCGCCTGGATCACGTCGCCCAGGCGCACGGCCAGTTCGATGAACGCCCGCGCATGCGGCTTGCGCTCGGACTCGTAGCTGTCGAGCAGTCCGTCCCGGGCCCGTCCCCGCAGGATCGCGTCGAGCTTCCAGGCGAGGTTCGCGGCGTCGCGGATCCCTGCGCACATGCCCTGGCCCAGGAAGGGCGGGGTCTGATGCGCGGCATCCCCGGCGATCATCAGCCGGCCCCGTCGCCAGCCGTGCGCGATCACCGAATGGAAGGTGTAGACGACGCTTCGTTCGAGTTCGGCGTCTTCCGGGCTGATCCAGCGCGCGAGCATCGGCCAGACGCTTTCGGGGCGGGCGATCGTCTGCGGGTCGTCGCCCGGCATCAGCATGATTTCCCAGCGCCTGCGGCGGCCGGTGACCATGCAGCTGGTCATCGGGCGGCGCGGATCGCAGTGTTGCACCGTGTGGTCGGGCAAGGCCGCCTCCCGGCGCAGCAGCGCATCGAACACCAGCCAGGGCTGGTGCAGGCCCAGGTCTTCCATCGTGGCGCCCAGCGCCCGACGAACGATCGACCGCGCGCCGTCGCATCCGACGACGTATCGGGCCTGCAGCGATCGGGACGGCGCTCCTTCGCGGCTCTCGACGGTGAGTGTGACCGGCCCCTCGCCCGCCTCGCCGATGGCAACCACGTTGTGGCCTTCGAATACCGCCACGCCAGGAAACCGGGCAACGCCACGGCGCAGCACCGCCTCGAGTTCCGGCTGATGGAAGTAGTGATTGCTGGCGCAGCCGTGCGGGCCGAGCGCCGCGGTGCCGCCGCGCACCAGCAGGACTCGGTCATCCGCGTTGACGAAATGCATGCCCTTCATGCCCGGGCGGGTGACCGTCTGCACCTCGTCGGCCAGCCCGATGTTCTGGAAGATGCGCATCACTTCGCCATCGAAGTGGATGGCGCGCGGCAGCGGATAGATGGTGGTTTCGCGTTCGATCACCGCAACGCGCCAGCCCGCCTGGCCGAGCTGATTGGCCAGCGTCGCGCCCACCGGCCCGTAGCCGATGATCGCGACATCGAAGCAGGCGGGGTCTGGCGGCAGGCTCACCGCCCGATCAGCGCCTTGTCCTGGCCCGCGGGGTCTTCGGGCGACGGCAGTGCATCAGGTGGCCGGGCCGGCGAGCCGGCCAGCAGATAAGTGAGGCCGCTGCAGATCGAGAACAGGGCCCAGAACAGAAAGAAGCCCACGGTGTAGGCGGCCTCGCGGCTGTCGGCCAGGTGCAGGCCGACGATGGTGAGTTCCTGCGGATCGATCATGGAGAAGAAGACGCCCTCGGCGACCGCCGACATCACGAAGGCGGGCCACAGCACGTACATCATGAATCGCCCCAGGCGGCGATCGCCGATCGGCTTGTTCATCAGCGTTCTCTCCGGACGTGCTGCACGCGGGCCTCTAGGGTTGCGACTTGAACATGACCGGCTGATCGAAGCGGGTCACGGTCGCCGTCAGCCGCCAGGTGTTGGCGGGCTCTTCGATCATCAGGTTCCACCGGCCTTCGCGCGGAAGCTGCCCGACAGAGGCCGTGTAGCGCCCGTCGCCCGCGGCGTTCAGACGAATGAGCTGGTCGAGTTCTGCCCGCGTCGCGTGCACGACACGCAGTGTCAGTGCAGGCGGCAACGCTGTGCCGGGAAGGGCTGACAGTTCGATGCGCGCCGTGCCGTCGGGCGAACGGGAGAGCGTGGCGCCCAGACCCAGCGCCGCCGCGCGGGTGTCGCGGGCGAGCTGCTGGTTGATGGCCTTGCCTTCGCGGTAGTAGTCGTCGACGACCATCGCGTTGTTGGTGGTCGCAGCCAGCCAGAACGTGAAGATGCCGCCGAACAGTGCGGTCGCAGGCATCAGCATCAGCAGCCAGGGCCAGAGCTGGCGGTACCAGGGAGGGGGTGTCATGACGAGTGCGACCATGATGCATCATCCAATCTGTTGCAGGGATTTCATTGCGGAGCCTTGTCGGGCCTGGCGGGTTCAGCGCGGCACGAAAAATGTCGACTTCTCGCGCACGGCCACGCCCGGGTCGTCGACCGCTTCGATCTGGAACACCACCTTGCTGGTGCCCGGCTTGGCCGAGCCGCCGGCGATTCGCACCCGCACCGGCAGCAGGCGGGCTTCGGCACGCGGCACCTCGACCTCGGCTTCGGAGGCGATCCGGGCCGAATCGATGCCCGACACCGACAGCCGATACTTGCGGCCCACTTCGGCAGTGTTGATGATCTGCAGGCTGTAGACGTTCTCGATCATGCCGTCCTCGACCTCGCGGCCCAGCGAACCCCGGTCGCGAATCACGTCGACCTTCAGCGGGACCCGGGTGAGCATGTGGCCCAGCAGGGCGATCGTCACCGCGGCCAGAATCGAGGTGTAGACCAGCACCCGCGGCCGCAGCGCATGGGCGACGATCTGGCGCGTGCCCCACCCGTTGGCCAGGCCGTTCTGGGTGGTGTAGCGGATCAGGCCGCGCGGGTAGTTCATGCGGTCCATCACCTTGTCGCAGGCGTCCACGCAGGCTGCGCAGCCGATGCACTCGTACTGCAGGCCGTTGCGGATGTCGATGCCGGTCGGGCAGACTTCGACGCACAGGTTGCAGTTCACGCAGGCGCCGAGACCCATCGTGGCCGGATCGGCCTTCTTCGAGCGCGCACCGCGCGGCTCGCCGCGGGCCTTGTCGTAGGTGATGATCATCGTGTCGTGGTCGAACATCGAGCTCTGGAAGCGCGCGTACGGACACATGTACTTGCAGACCTGTTCGCGCATGAAGCCGGCATTGCCATAGGTGGCGAAGCTGTAGAACAGGATCCAGAACGTCTCCCAGGGGCCCAGCGTCAGGCTGCCCACCGAGCCGAGCAGTGACCGGATCGGCGTGAAATAGCTGACGAAGGTCAGGCCGGTCCACAGCGCCAGCGCGATCCAGATCGCATGCTTGGCCGATTTCAGGGCGAACTTGCGCAGCGAGCCCTCTTCGCGGTCCAGCCGCATGCGCGCCGGCCGGTCGCCCTCGACCTTGCGCTCGATCCACATGAAGATTTCGGTGTAGACGGTCTGCGGGCAGGCATAGCCGCACCACAGCCGCCCGGCGACGGCCGTGAACAGGAACAGCGACATCGCCGAGATGATCAGCAGGCCGGTCAGATAGATGAAGTCCTGCGGGTACAGCACCAGTCCGAAGATGTAGAAGCGCCGTGTCAGCAGATCGAACAGCACGGCCGGCCGGTCGTTCCAGGTCAGCCAGGGCAGCACATAGAACAGCAGCTGGGTCGCCCAGACGAGGGCCCAGCGCCAGCCGGCGAACAGTCCGGTGACGGCTCGCGGATAGATCTTGCGCCGGACCTCGTAGAGGTCGTCGCTTTCGTTTCCGGCGGGTACGGCTTTGAGCGGGGCGGGGGTCATGCGGGCGCTTGCCTGACGGCTGAAGGGAAAAGGGCCGCCCGATGCACTCTCGGCGCGGCCCGGAGGGTGGCGCTTGCGCGCCGGATGCTACTTCTGCGCTGCGGCGGCCTTCGGCGTATTGGACAGGCTCCAGACATACGCCGCCAGCACCTGGACCTTGCCGGGGGCCAGCAGATCCTTGAAGGCAGGCATCTGATTGCTGCGGCCCTTGTTGATCGTCTCGACCACGGTCGCCAGCGAACCGCCGTACAGCCAGACCTTGTCGGTCAGGTTAGGCGCACCGAGCTGCGGGTTGCCCTTGCCGTCGGCTCCATGGCAGGCGGCGCAGGCGGCGAACTTGGGCTTGCCCAGCTCCGCCTTGACCGCGTCATGCGCGCTGCCCGACATCGACAGGACATAGTTGGCCAGGTTCTCGACATCGCTGGCGGTGCCGACCGCGGCGCCCATCGGCGGCATCATCCCGATGCGGCCTTCGCTGATTGTCTTGACCAGCGTGGGTCCATCGCCGCCGTGCAGCCAGTCGTTGTCGGACAGGTTCGGGAAGCCCTTGCTGCCGCGTGCGTCCGATCCGTGACATTGCACGCAGTAGGTCAGGTACATCCGCTCGCCCATGGCGCGGGCCTGCGGATCGGCCGCGACCTCGGCGATGTCCTGCTTGAGGTACTTGGCAAACAGCGGCTCGACGGCGGCGTTGGCCTTGGCGACCTCGGCTTCGTACTGCGAGACCTGCGTCCACCCGAAGGTGCCCTTGTTGGCGCCGAAGCCGGGGTACAGCACCAGGTACACCACGGCAAAGACGATCGTCAGATAGAACAGGTAGATCCACCACCGTGGCAGCGGGTTGTTCATCTCCTCGAGAGTCTCGTCCCAGGTGTGGCCGGTGGTGCCCACGCGCTCGCCCGCGGGCGGCTTCTTGGACAGCGTGACCGTGATCCAAAGGCAGAAGGCGAGGGAGATCGCCGTGACCACCATGATGTAGACGCTCCAGCCGGAGCCTGTGAAATCAGCCATCTTTTTTCTCCGTTCAGGGCCGGTGGGCGACGTCGTCGTCGTCAAAAGGCAGTCGGGCCGCCTCCTCGAAGCGCTGCTTGCTCTGCGGGCTGTAGGCCCACCAGACGATGCCGGCGAAGGCCACCAGCGACAGCACTGTCACGAGGCTGCGAATGAGATTGATGTCCATTGCGCGGCTCCTACTGGACTTTCTTGAGGGACGTGCCCATGACCTGCAGATAGGCGATCAGCGCGTCCATCTCGGTCTTGTCCTTCAGCTCTTCGGGCGCCTTGCCGATCTCGGTATCACTGTACGGATGGCCGAGCATGCGCAGCGTCTTCATCTTTGCCTGGATCACGCCGGCGTCGGCCGCCGTGTTCGACAGCCACGGATAGCCGGGCATGTTCGAGTCGGGAACCAGGTCGCGCGGGTTGGTCAGGTGGATGCGGTGCCATTCATCCGAGTACCGTCCGCCGACCCGGGCCAGGTCCGGCCCGGTGCGCTTGCTGCCCCACTGGAACGGCCGGTCGTAGACGAACTCGCCAGCCACCGAATAGTGGCCATAGCGCTCGGTCTCGGCGCGGAACGGCCGGATCATCTGCGAGTGGCAGTTGTAGCAGCCTTCGCGGACGTAGATGTCGCGTCCGGTGAGCTGCAGCGCGCCGTAGGGCTTGAGACCCGCGACCGGCTCGGTGGTGGACTTCTGGAAGAACAGCGGCACGATCTCGACGAGGCCGCCGACGCTGACCAGCAGCACGATCAGCAGCATCATCAGGCCGATGTTCTTTTCGATCTTGGCGTGTGAAAAGGCCATTATTTTTCTCCTCGGCTCAGGCGTGGGCGACCACGGCCGGCACGCGCGCGTCTTCCGGCTTGCCGACGCGGATCGTCATCAGGGAGTTGTAGAGCATCAGGATCATGCCGCCGAGGTAGAGCACCCCGCCGAGCAGCCGGATCACGTAGTACGGATAGGTCGCCTTGACCGATTCGACGAACGCATAGGTCAACGTGCCGTCGGCATTGGTGGCGCGCCACATCAGGCCCTGCATCACGCCGGCGATCCACATCGCGGCGATGTACAGCACGATGCCCACGGTGGCGATCCAGAAGTGCAGCTCGATCAGGCGCTTGCTGTACATCTCGGTGCGGCCCCACAGGCGCGGCAGCAGGTAGTAGATCGCGCCCATCGACACCAGACCGACCCAGCCCAGCGCGCCGGAGTGCACGTGGCCGACGGTCCAGTCGGTGTAGTGCGACAGCGCATTGACCGTCTTGATCGACATCATCGGACCTTCGAAGGTCGACATGCCATAGAACGACAGCGAGACGATCAGGAACTTCAGGATCGGGTCGTCGCGCAGCTTATGCCAGGCGCCCGACAGCGTCATGATGCCGTTGATCATGCCGCCCCAGGAGGGAGCCAGCAGCACCAGCGAGAACACCATGCCCAGGCTTTGCGCCCAGTCGGGCAGCGCGGTGTAGTGCAGGTGGTGGGGGCCGGCCCACATGTACGTGAAGATCAGCGCCCAGAAGTGCACGATCGAGAGCCGGTACGAGTACACCGGGCGCTCGGCCTGCTTGGGGATGAAGTAGTACATCATGCCCAGGAAGCCCGCGGTCAGGAAGAAGCCGACCGCGTTATGGCCGTACCACCACTGCACCATCGCGTCCTGCACGCCGGCGTAGGCCGAGTACGACTTGGTCATCGACACCGGGATCGCGGCGCTGTTGACGATGTGCAGCAGGGCCACCGTCAGGATGAACGCGCCGAAGAACCAGTTGGCCACATAGATGTGCGGCGTCTTGCGCTTGACGATGGTGCCGAAGAACACGATCGCATAGCTGACCCAGGTGACGGCGATCAGCAGGTCGATCGGCCACTCGAGTTCGGCGTATTCCTTGCCGCTCGTGTAGCCCAGCGGCAGCGTGATCGCCGCAGCCAGGATCACCACCTGCCAGCCCCAGAACGTGAACGCGGCCAGCGGCCCGGCGAACAGCCGGGTCTGGCAGGTCCGCTGCACGATGTAGTACGACGAGGCGAACAGCGCACAGCCGCCGAACGCGAAGATCACGGCATTGGTGTGCAAGGGCCGCAACCGACTGTAGGTCAGGTACGGGATATCGAAGTTCAGTGCAGGCCATGCGAGCTGCGCGGCGATGATCACACCGACCAGCATTCCGACTACACCCCACACCACCGTCATGATCGCGAACTGTCTGACGACGGTGTAGTTGTAGGCTTGCGCGCCCGCGGCGACAGGCTGACTGCCCATTTGCTTTCTCCCAGGAATTACTTGTAATGGCTACGTGGTTTTGACCACTTGGGTCACCTTATCGACCGCAGTGCAGCACCGCATTGACAATGATCAAACCTGTGTTGCCGGCTCGGCGCACAGGCACATGCTTCGTATGCCGCGGGCTCAGTCTGTGGTAGCGGATTGCCTGGTGGAGGTCCGGCGCGGCAGGTCCGCATCGATCGCCGAACGGGGACGGTCGTCGTCCATCAGAATGCTGTGAGCAGGACCCTCGAGATCGTCGAACTGGCCGGTCTCGGATGCGCGGATGAAGATCCACACCGCGATTGCGACAATGACCAGGCTCAGCGGGATGAGGAGGTAAAGCGATTCCATGTCCTGATCCGAAGTCGCAGCGCGTTGCCCACCACCAGCAGTGAACTGGTGGACATCCCGATCGCTGCCATCCAGGGCGGCACGAAACCGAATGCAGCGGCAGGGATGGCAATCAGATTGTAGACCGTTGCCCAGGCGAGGTTCTGCGCAATCACGCGCCGGGTCCGCCGGGCCATCGCGACCAGATCGGCGGTGCGGCGCAGTTCGGGCGCCAGCAGCACGCTGTCGGCCGCTGTGCGGGCCAGCGCGGTGGCGTCGCCCACGGCGACCGAGGCATCCGCTGCGGCCAGCACCGGCGCGTCATTCACGCCGTCGCCGATCATCAGCACGCGTCGGCCCTGCGCCTGAAGCTGCCGGACGTAGTCCAGCTTGCCGGCTGGCGTGGCGTCCGAGCGGATCGATTCGATGCCGAGCGCCCCCGCCACACGTTGCGCGGGGCCTGCGTGATCGCCGGTGAGCAGATGGGTGCGCAGGCCAAGCGCATGCATGGCGCGCACCGTGTCGGCGGCATCCTCGCGAATGGCGTCGGCAAGCCTGAGCCGTGCGCGTGGACCGCTGCGATCGACCAGCCAGATCTCCGAGTCCGCGTGATCCGGCGTCGGGCACGCGGCCCATTCGCCGCACCAGGCGGGCGAACCGAGGCGCAGTTCGTCCTCGCCAATCCAGCCCTGGATGCCCCGGCCCGGCGTGGCCTGCACCTGCCGGGCGGTCTGCGCAGGGTGGCCGCGGGCCGCCTGGCGAAGCGCGCCGGCCAGAGGATGGGCCGAGCCTGCCTCGAGGGCCGCGGCCGCGGCCAGCACCGACGCCACGTCATGGCCCCCGAACACGGCGATGTCGACGATTTCAGGCCGGCCGCGGGTGAGCGTGCCGGTCTTGTCGAACACCACGTCGGTGCAGGTCGCCAGATGCTCGAGGGCTCGACCGTTGGCCAACAGGACCCCGTGCCGGGACAGCGCGCCGCTGGCCGCGGCCAGGGCGGCCGGCGTCGCAAGCGACAGCGCGCAGGGGCAGGACACGACCAGCACCGCGATCGTGATCGGCAGCGCGCGTCCGGGATCGATCCACCCCCAGACCGCAAGCACCACCGCCGCAAAGGCCAGCAGGGCCATCACGAACCAGCTCGCCACCCGGTCGGCGAGTTGAGCGGCGGCCGGCTTGTCCCGCGCGGCGCGCTCGATCAGGCGCTCCAGCGTGGAGACCGTGCTGTCGGCACTGCCGCGCAGCACACGGGCCAGCACGGTGTTGCCGGTGTTGATGGCGCCGCCCGGCACTTCGTCGCCCGGCCCGCGCGGCACGGGCGCCGATTCGCCGGTCAGCAGCGACTGGTCGACCGCGGTGTCGCCGGCCACCAGACGGACATCGACCGGAAAGCGCAGACCGTCGCCGACCCGGATCAGGTCGCCCTCAACCAGTCGCAGCGACGGAATCGCTTCGCAGGGCGCCTGCAGAAAGCACTGCGGATCCGCCTGATCCGGGTCGGTCAGCCGTTCCACCCGCTCTGGCAGCGCCGCCGCCAGACTGTCGACGGCCCGGCTGGCGCGCCGGCGGGCCATCCACTCGAGGTGGCGTGCCCCGAGCAGCAGGAACACGAACATCGTCACGGAATCGAAGTACACGTCGCCGCGCTGCGTCAGCGTAGCCCACAGGCTGGCTGCAAAGGCCGCCCCGACGCCCAGGGCGACGGGCACGTCCATGCCCAGCGAGCGGGCTTTGAGGTCGCGAAGCGCGCCCGCAAAGAAGGGCTGCGCCGAATAGAACACCACCGGGGTGGTGAGCAGCAGGCTCGCCCAGCGCATCAGGTGCTCGTACTGCCATTCGATGTCGCCGGCCTGCGCCGTGTAGACCGGGAATGCGTACATCATCACCTGCATCATTCCGAGGCCTGCGACGAACAGGCGGCGAAACAGCGAGCGGCTGGTGCTCGCCAGCTGCGCTTCGCGTCGACGGGCGTCGTAGGGCAGCGCACGGTAGCCGACCGCCGCGATGTCGCCCAGCAGCGTCGACAGCCGGGTCGCGGCGGGGTCCCAGCGCAGCACCGCCCGCTCGGTCGTGAAGTTGACCGAGGCGGCCAGCACACCCGGCCGCGCTGCGAGGGTTCGCTCGATCAGCCACACGCAGGCCCCGCAGCGCATGCCTTCGAGCAGCAGCGTGACCTCGGTGCCGGCAGCGCCGGCGGACGGCTGGCGGACGATGCCCGACTGCACGTCGGGCTCGTCGTAGAGGGCCAGTTGCTCGGCGAGTTCGCGCGGAACCGCGTCTGGCCCGGCGGCCGGCGCGCTGCGGTGGCGATAGTAGTCGGTCAGGCCGGCGGCTTCGATCGACTGCGCCACGGCCTGGCACCCGGCGCAGCACATCTCGCGCGCCTCGCCGTCGACCTGGGCCAGCCATCGGCCCGGCTGCAGCACCGGCAGGCCGCAGTGAAAACACGCAAGTGGTGACAACGGGGCGCTCAGAACAGCGTCAGACAGGCGTCGACCACCTGATGCAGGTGACGGGTCGGATCGATTCGGGCCAGACCGGCCACGCCGAAGGCAATGACCAGGAGGCCGGCGCCCGTGCGAAGGGCGGGCACGGCCAGCCAGCGTCGTGTGAAGGCCCCCGAGGCGCCCAGCAGCAGCAGATTGGGCAGGGTGCCGGCGCCGAACGCCAGCAGCAGTGCTGCGCCCTGCCACGCGCTGCCCGACAGCAGGGCCGCCATCAGCACCCCATAGACCATGCCGCAGGGCACCCAGCCCCAGACCAGGCCGGCCGCGAAGGCCCGCCGCGGGTTGTCTGCTGCCAGACATCGGCTGGCCAGCGGCTGCAGGCGCCGCCACAGACCGGCGCCCGCGCCTTCGAGCACGGCAATGCGGCGCAGCACGCCCGCCAGGTGCAGGCCCATCGCGATCAGCAGCAGATTGGCAGCGACGAAGGCCACCTGCTGCACCGGCAGCCAATGGCGCACCAGCGCCGCGGACGAGCCGATCGCGCCGGCCATCCCGCCGGCCACCGTGTAGCTGGTGATGCGCCCGGCGTTGTAGCCGATCAGCAGGCCGAAGGGGCGCGACATGCCTTCGACGCGCACGCCGATGCCGGCCAGCCGCGCCTGGGCGCCCGTGGGCAAGGGCGCGCCGCTGCGCCCGGCGGCGCCGCCCATGACGGCTGCGATGCCCCCGCACATGCCGGCGCAGTGCAGCCCGCCCAGCAGGCCGACCAGGAAGACCGAAACCAGTGTGACGTCGATCATGCGCGGGCGGTCAAATGTTGAATGTGCTGCATAAATGTTCAACGGAGGGCCTGCATGGCCTTTCGCGCGACAGCTTCGCCTATATTGTCCAAAAATGAGCATACGGCCGCCGGCCGGCCCTTACCACGACAAAGCGCAATGCCAAGAACGCTCTGGATCGATCCGCACGGTCAGCTCGTCACCTGGGACCAGACGCGCCTGCCCTTCGAGTCGGCGGCGGTCACGCTGTCCGACGAGGCGGCCTGCGCGCGCGCCATCACGACGATGCAGGTGCGCGGTGCGCCGCTGATCGGCGCAGTCGGCGCCTACGGGCTTGCCCTGGCCCTGCGCTCGGCCGCCGACGACGCCGCTCTGGCGGCGGCCTTCGAGCGTCTGGGCAGCACGCGGCCGACGGCGGTCAATCTGCGCTGGGCGCTCGAGCGGGTTCGTGAACGGGTGAAGCCGCTCGAGCCCGGGCGGCGCGCCGAGGCCGCCTGGGACGAAGCGGCGCGGATCTGCGACGACGATGTCGCCTGCAACGAACGCATCGGCCGCCATGGCCGGGCCCTGCTCGAGGCCCTGACGCGCCACAAGGGTCCGATCAACGTGCTGACCCACTGCAATGCCGGCCGGCTGGCCACCGTCGATCACGGCACCGCGCTTGCACCGGTGTATGCGCTGCATGCCGCCGGCGTCGCCGTCCACGTCTGGGTCGACGAGACCCGTCCGCGCAATCAGGGCGCGAGCCTGACCGCCTGGGAGCTCGCCGAGCGCGGCGTGCCTCACACCGTCATCGCCGACAACGCCGGAGGCCTGCTGATGCGCCAGGGGCGGGTCGACGTGGTTCTGGTCGGCTGCGACCGGGTGGCGATGAACGGCGACGTGGCCAACAAGGTGGGCACCTACCTGAAGGCGCTGGCGGCCTGGGACAACCATGTGCCCTTCTACGTGGCCTGCCCGATCTCCACCATCGACCCCTGGGCGCAGAGCGGTGACGCCATTCCCATCGAGGAGCGGGCGCCCCGCGAACTGACGCATATCGCCGGGCGGGCGCCCGACGGGACGATCACGGAGGTGCAGGTGGTTCCTGACGGTTCGCCGGCGCTCAACCCGGCCTTCGACATCACGCCGGCAAACCTCATCACCGGCATCATCAC
>DAONCJ010000023.1:0-16760 GCA_035401985.1 Burkholderiaceae bacterium
TGCATCTCCCCTGGCGCAAAGGCCGGCGGCAGATGATAGGCCGCCGGCGCGGCGATGACCGGGTCCAGCAGCACCAGACGCTGGAAGCGGTCAGGCTCGTATGCGGCCGCCTGAACCAGGGCATGAGCCCCCATGCTGTGGCCCGCCCCGATCAGTTCATGCAGATCGAGCGCCGTCACGAAAGCCGCCAGGTCGCGCCCGAACACCGGCCATCCGGTGAGGTCGGTGGTGTCGCTGCGGCCGTGACCACGCTGGTCGACCGCAACGATGTGGCGCGCCGGCAGGTGGGAGATCATCTGATCCCAGACCCGGCTGTGAAAACCGGTGGCGTGCACCAGCAGCAGCGTGGGCGCCCGGCCGCGCAGGTCGGCATGCCACTCGGCGTAGCCGAGCGAGACGCCATTGACCTGGATGCGGTCGAGACGGGGACCAGCCGCGGCGCTCACGTGAAGACGCCGGCCCCGGCGGGCCGGATGGAACCTCGACAGCCCTGCATCACATGCCGATCAGATCGGCACGCTCGATGAGGTTATTGACGATCCGGACCGACGCGATGTCGATCATTTTTCCTTCGTACTGGACCGCGCCCAGACCTTGCGACAGCGCAACGTCGTAGGCCTTCTTCATGTCGCGGGCACGGGCCACGTCTTCGGCCTTGGGCGAGAACACGTCGTGGGCCAGTTCGACCTGACTGGGATGGATCGCCCACTTGCCGACCATGCCGAGGATCATCGCCCGGCGGGCCTCCTCGCGGTAGACCTCGGGCCGCCTGAAATCGGCGAAGGGGCCGTCGACCGCGTCGATCTTGTTGGCGCGGCAGGCGATCGTCATCTTCTGGCGCTGGTAGTGCCAGATGTCACCGGGGTAGCCGCCGTCACCGCCGATGTCGCGGATCGACACGCCCTGGCTGGCCGAATAGTCGCCCATGCCGAAAATCAGGCACTCGAGGCGCGGCGTCGATGCGGCGATGGCGTCCACCTGCATCATCGCCTCGACCTCCTCGATCAGCACATCGATGCCGATGCGCTTCTTCAGGCCGAGCTTCTTTTCCATCATCGTCAGCAGCTTGTCGACGAACTGCACGTCGGCAGGGCTCATCGCCTTGGGCAGCATGATGAGATCGAGGTTCTCGCGGGCGCCTTCGACGACCTCGATGATGTCCTCATAGGCATATTCGGTCGTGAGGTCGTTGACGCGCACGCAGCGCACGCTGCGCCCCCAGTCGAGGTTGTTCAGCGCGTTGACGATGCGCGCGCGCGAGGCACGCTTCTCGGAAGGGGCCACCGCGTCCTCGAGGTCGAGGAACACGAAGTCCACGCCGAGTGCAGCAGCCTTGGTCATCATTTTTTCGCTGGAGCCGGGTACCGAGAGCTGGCAGCGGCGCAGGCGTTTGGGTCGTTGGGTCATGTGCTGAATCCTTGGTGGGTGCTTATCGGTTGGCCCAGTGGCTCTTGCGCTTGAGCAGCACACGCCGTTCGGCCAGCACGCACAGCTTGTCGTCCTGATTGATGCCGAAGTGCTTGAAATGCACGATGCCGGCATCGGGCTGGTCGCTGTCTTCCTTGCCCAGCACTTCGCTGAACGCGTACAGCGTGTCGCCGTGGTAGACGGGGTTGGTCAGCCGGATCTTGTCGAGCGAGAGTTCGCGAATGCAGTGCTCGGCCGTGTCCTGTGCGGCCAGTCCCAGCACCATCGACAGATTGATCCCGCCGAAGACCACGCGCTGGGCAAAGATGCCGCTGGCGCCCTGGCGCATCAGGTGGTCGTTGAAATGCCCCTCGGCGGTGTTCATTACCACGTTCGTCAGCATCACGTTGTCCATCTCGGTGACCGTCTTGCCGCGCGCATGACGGATCAGCGCGCCAACCTGGAAGTCCTCGAAATAGTTGTCGCTGCTGGTGAGTTCGGCGAGCTTCATGCGCCCCCCTTCTTGGCACCGTACTGCTGGTTGAACGCGCGCTCGTTGATGAGCTCTTCGAGTTCGGACTTGCCCAGCAGGTTGTTGGCGATGATGCGCTGCTGGATTTCGGAGGTGCCCTCGAAAATCTTGGTGAGACGGGCATCGCGCCAGTAGCGTTCGACGGCGTGCAGCGTGGTGTAGCCGGCACCCCCGTGGATCTGGATGGCCTCGGAGGTGACGCGCTCGGCCATCTCGGAGGCGAAGTACTTGACCATCGAGGCTTCCTTGTCGCAGCGCCGGCCGCTGTCGATCTCGTTGCACACGAAGTACAGCAGTTGACGGGCCGCCTCGATCTCGGTCGCCATGGTGGCGATCTTGAAGCGGATGGCCTGATATTCGGCGATCGGCATGCCGAACTGCTTGCGCTCGGTGGCATAGGCGATCGAATCTTCAAGCGCACCCTGGGCCAGGCCGATGGCGCGCGCCGCGGTGTGCGCACGCGCGCCCTCGAGGCCCTTGGCCATCAGCAGGAAGCCGTCGCCTTCCTTGCCGATGAGGGCATCGGCGGGCAGACGGAAATTGTCGAAGGCAAGCTCGAATGTCTTCCAGCCGAAGTAACCGATCTTCGGAATGGGCGAGCCATTGATGCCCGGGGGCAGCGTGCCGCGTTCCTTTTCGATCAGGAAGCACGAGATGCCCTGCCAGCGCTTGTTCGACGCCGGTTGCGGCGAAGTGCGCGCGAACACCGTGATGTAGTCGGCGCCGTCGGCGAAGGTGCACCAGTACTTGTTGCCGGTCAGCACCCACTCGTCGCCGTCGCGTACCGCGCGGCACGAAATGGAGGCGAGATCGGAACCGGTGTCGGGTTCGGACAGCGATGTGGCGTTGAGGAACTCGCCGCGCACGACCTTGGGCAGGTAGTGACGCCGCTTCTCCTCGGTCATCGAGTTCTTGATCCAGCCGCCCTGCGCGCGCGCCACGATCGAGGCCACCGACATCCAGCCGCGGGCGAGCTGCTCGCAGATCAGGCAGTACTCGAAAATGCCCAGCCCCAGGCCACCGTACTCCTCGGGAATCGTGATGCCGAAGTAGCCCATGTCGGCCATCTTCTGGCGCAGCTCCATGGGGATGATGCCGTCGGGTCCGTCGAGCTTGTTGGCGACCGGCAGCACCTCCTTCATGGTGAAGGCGCGGGCCGCTTCGCGGATCATGATGCGTTGTTCGGTCAGGTAGCCCCGACCATCTTCGGACTGGCTCATTTGCGGCGTCTCACGAGATTGGATCGCTGGTAGGAAATGACTTCTTCTTCGCGCTGATTGATGCCGCGCGTCGCCCAGGTGACGATGCCGAAACCCGGGCGGTTTTCGCTGATGCGGGCCGAGATGACTTCGGAGGACGCATAAACCGTGTCGCCCGGATAGACGGTGACGCCGTACACCAGGTTTTCAACGCCGAGGAACGGACCGCCCCCTTCCGACAGGTCTTCGACGCTCAGACCGAACACGGTGTTGAACACCAGCAGCGGATTGACCGGCGTGGTGCGATGACCATGCGCCTGCGCATAGGCCAGATTGGTGTAGTGCGGGTTGTAGTGCAGCGTGAGGGTGCTGAACAGCGTGTTGTCCGCCTCGGTGATGGTCCGGCCCCAGTGATGGGTGAAGCGCAGGCCGGGAGTGAAATCTTCGAAGCGGTTGCCCCGTGGTCGAAGACGCGCTTCGCCTTTCAGGCGGGCGACGATGGATTCATTGGGATTCATGGTGGCTGGGCACTCGGATGGACTCGAATCGATCTTGCTACGGAATGTCGGACGCCACAATCGCGCGACCCAATAAATCATCCCTGCGATGAATGAAGGCGCGCGCGGCGTTTATATTTCGGAAAACCCCGCGCCCGTCCGGTGCGGATGCTTTCACATCACGAGACTGCCATGACCAGACCCGCGAACTCGCCGCGCCGCTCGGCGCTTTACCTGCCTGCCAGCAATGGCCGGGCGATCGAAAAGGCACGCAGTCTGCCTGCCGACGTCATCATCTTCGACCTCGAGGACGCGGTCGCACCTGGTGCCAAGGCGCAGGCGCGCCAGGCGCTTGTCGACGCATTCGCGCAGTCGGGGTTCGGGCATCGCGAGACGGTGATCCGGACCAACGAGATCGGGTCTGAGGACTACACGCTCGATCTCGCCGCGATCGCACGCTGCCGGCCGACCGCGGTGCTGCTGCCCAAGGTTTCCGATGTCGCCCAGGTCGAGCAGTTCGTGGCTGATGCCGCGCGAGCCGGTCTGGCCCCCGACATCGCCAGCTGGTTCATGATCGAGACCGTGGCCGCGCTGATGAACCTGCCGGCGATCGTCGCGGCAGGCCGGCGGGCGCAGCCGGCGCTCAGTTGCCTGGTGGTCGGCACCAATGACATCGCCAAGGAGACCGGCGTGTCCCCGGACAATGGCCGGGCCTGTCTCGTGCCATGGTTGATGTCGATCGTGCTGGCCGCCAAGCATCACCAGGTCTCGGTGCTTGATGGCGTCTGGAACGACTTCAAGAACATGGCCGGCTACGAGCACGAAACGCGGCAGGGCAGGGCGATGGGCTTCGATGGCAAGACGCTGATCCACCCCACGCAGGTTGCGCTGGCCAATGAGGTGTTCTCGCCTTCGGAAGCCGCGCTGGCGGATGCGCGCCTCATCGTCCGGGCGTTCGAGGATCCGATCCACGCCAATGCCGGTGTGATCAACCTGGATGGACGGATGGTCGAGCGGCTGCATCTGGCGCAGGCTCAGCGACTGCTCGCCGTCGACCAAGCGATTCGCGCAGCAACGGGCGGCTAGAGCGGCGGCTGGACTCGCAGCGGGGCTGCATGGGAGTACATGGACGGAGGAGGCGCGCCGCCGGAGAGACAGGCGCTGATTCATCCGCCGCCGATTCAGCCGCCCCCGATGCGAGGGATCAGCACGACCTCGCTGTCTGCGCCAAGCGGCTCGCCCAGCGCATCCTGGTGGATCTCGCCATCGATGGCGATGGCCATGTGGCGATCGACATGCGTGCCCAGTCCCGGGTACAGCCGGTCGAGCTCGAGGATCAGGGCCCGCACGGTGCCGGCCTGGATCTCGAAGTGATCCAGGCCGCCCGTGAATTCGAGCACCTGCTGCGCGCGCGAGGCAACGCGGGCCATGTGGTGGGTTCCTGGCGCGTCTGCTTCAGCGCTTGCGGGCTTCGATCGCCTCGAGCAGCCGGGGCGGCGACAGCGGCAGTTCGGTCAACCGGCTTCCCACCACGTGGCTGAGCGCGCTGGCCACTGCGGCCAGCGGTGGCACGATCGGGGCCTCACCCACGCCCTTGGCGCCGAACGGATGGCGCTTGTTCGGCGCGGTCTCGACGAGGATGGTGTCGATCATGGGCAGGTCGCTGGCCACCGGCACGCGGTAATCGAGGAAGCTCGGGTTCTCGAGCACGCCGGCGGCGTTGTAGACATACCCTTCATTGAGCGCCCAGCCGACGCCCTGTGCAACGCCTCCCTGGATCTGTCCTTCGACATACGAGGGATGGATTGCCCGGCCGACGTCCTGGGCGGCCGTGTAGCGGACCACCGTGGCGCGGCCCGTGCCCGGGTCCAATTCGATATCGCACACATGCACCGCGAAGCCGGGACCTGCGCCCTGCGCATTCAGCGAAACCTCCGCGCTGATCGGCCCGCCCGTGCGGCCGGTGCGGCCCGCGATTTCGGCAAGCGTCAGGGGCTTCACTTCTTTGCTGGCATCGAGGCAGTGCGCCACGCCCTCGCGCCATTCGACCTGGTCGACCGGGCACTCCCAGATGAGGCCGGCGCGCCGCTTGAGGTCGGCGATCACCTTTTCGGCGGCCTGCACGACAGCCATGCCGGTCGCGAAGGTCACGCGGCTGCCGCCGGTGGTCGCCGAGAAGCCGATGGAGGTGGTGTCGGCAACGATCGCGCGCACGCGCTCGATCGGCAGGCCCAGCGTTTCGGCGGCCATCATGGCCATCGCCGCGCGCGAGCCGCCGATGTCCGGGTTGCTCGAGACCACAGTGGCGCCGCCGTCTTCATCGACGTGGACCGCCGCCGAGGACTCGCCGCCCACGTTGAACCAGAAGCCGCAGGCGACCCCGCGACCCTGGTTCGGGCCGAGTGGTGCCGTGTAGTGCGGATGGGCCTTGATCGCCTGCAAGGTCTCGATCAGGGCGATCTCGCGGAACGTGGCGCCGTAGACAGCCTTGGTGCCCGGCTTGACCGCGTTGCGGATGCGCAGATCGATCGGGTCGATGCCCAGTTGCATCGCCAGTTCGTCGAGGCAGCTCTCGACCGCGAACGCGACCATCGGTGCGCCCGGCGCACGATATGCGGCGACCTTCGGCCGGTTGCTGACGACGTCGTAACCGGTGATCGCCACGTTCTCGACCGAATAGCAGGCAAGCGCGGCCATGCACGCCACGCCGACCGGCGAGCCGGGGAAGGCCCCGGCCTGATACTTGATCGTGAGCTCTGCCGCGGTGATCACGCCGTCGCGGCTGGCGCCCAGCTTGACGTCGATGACCGACCCGGATGTCGGGCCGCTGGCCTCGAAGGTCTCGCTGCGCGACATCACCAGGCGCACCGGCCGGCCGCACTTGAGCGACAGCGCCAGCGCCACCGGCTCGAGATAGACCGTGGTCTTGCCACCGAAGCCGCCGCCGATCTCGGCCGGCGTGACCTTGATGTCGCGCAGTTCGATGCCGAGGATCTTGGAGCACATCGCGCGCACCGCAAAGTGCCCCTGCGACGAGCACCAGACGTGGTGCTGGCCATCGACACCGGCGGAGGCCACGCACGCATGGGGCTCGAGATAGCCCTGGTGAACGGGCGCCGTGCGGTAGCGGCCTTCGACGATGCGCTCGGCCTGCGCGAAGCCCTTGGCCACGTCGCCACGACCCAGAATGGTCTTTTCGGCCACGTTCGAGGGCGACTGCGGCTTTGGCGTGACGCCCTTGGTGAACAGGTCCGCATGCAGGAGCGGCGCATCGGCGGCCATGGCCTCTTCGACGTCGATCACATGGGGCAGCACCTCGTACTCGACCTCGATCAGACGCAGCGCGGCATCGGCGATCTCGGGCGAGGTGGCAGCCACCGCTGCCACCGAATGGCCGGCATAGAGCACCTTGTGCCGCGCCATGCAGTTCAGGGCGACATCGCGCAGTGTGGCCGCGCCCTCGCCATGCTCGACCGATTCATTGCCCAGTTCGGCAAAATCGGCGGCGGTGACGATGGCCTTCACGCCGGGCAGTGCGGCCGCGGCGGCGGTGTCGATGCGCACGATGCGCGCGTGGGCGTGCGGACTGCGCTTGACCCGGCCGGTCAGCATGCCGGGCAGACGCAGGTCGGCGCCGAAATTGGCGCGACCGGTGACCTTGTCGGCGCCATCGGGACGGATCGGGCGCTGGCCGACGACTTTCAGTGCCGGAACCTGGACGACATCGTTCATCGGGCGGCCTCCTGTTGGCGCAATTGAGCGGCGGCATCCTGCACGGCACGCACGACCTTGTCGTAACCGGTGCAGCGGCACAGATTGCCGGCCAGCCAGTAGCGGATCTCGGATTCGGTGGGGTCGGGGTTATGGTCGAGCAATGCCTTGGCGGCCACCAGCAGACCCGGTGTGCAGAAGCCGCATTGCAGCGCCGCGTGTTCGAGGAACTGCTGCTGAAGCGGATGCATCACGCCATTGACGGCCATTCCTTCGATGGTCTCGATGCGCCGGCCTTGCGCCTCGGGGGCAAGCACCAGGCACGAACAGACCAGCGTGCCATCGAGCGTCACCGAGCACGCGCCGCAATCGCCCGTGCCGCAACCTTCCTTGCTGCCCGTGAGACCCAGCTCATCGCGCAGAGCATCCAGCAGACTCTGCCGCGTGCCACCCAGGAACTCGACCGGCTCGCCGTTGACGACGGCCGAAACTCTCACCTTGCTCATTTGCTGGCCCTTTCATAGGCGATCAGTGCGGCCCGGCGGGCAAGCACGCCGGCGACCTGGGTGCGATAGGCCACGGTGCCGCGCTTGTCATCGATCGGATGGCAGGCGGCGCGCGCAGCAGCTTCGAGCGCGGCAAGTGCCGGCTCTTCGAGTCGGGTTCCGATCAGCGCATCGGCAGCCGCATCCACCCGCACGGTGGTGGGCGCGACCGCGCCCAGCGCAACCCGCGCCGCGCTGACCACACCCTTCGCATCGAGCGTGAGACTGACGGCCGCACCCACCACGGCGATGTCCATTTCGGTGCGGGGGATCAACCGGAGGTAGGCGTCGCCAGAACGCGGCGCTTGTGCGGGCAGGCGGATCGCCACCAGCAGTTCACCCTGCTTCAGCGAATGCCGCCCCGGTGCGCTCTGCAGCGATTCGACGGGCGCCTCGCGCTGCCCCGTCGGGCCCGCAATCAGGCAGCTTGCACCCGCAGCCACCAGAGCCGGGACGCTGTCCGCTGCGGGTGAGGCGTTGCACAGGTTGCCACCCAGACTGGCCCGACCCTGCACCTGGGTCGAGCCGATCAGGCAGGCCGCTTCGACGACGCCGGGCCAGGCACGCGCCAGCGCCTCGTGCGCGCCGAGCGTGGCGCAGGGTGTTGCCGCGCCGATCAGAAATCCACCGCTGTCGGCGCGGACTCCGATCAGCTCGGGAATGCGTTTGAGATCGATGATCAGGGCGGGCTGCAGGCGGCCTGAGCGCATCTGCGCCATCAGATCGGTTCCGCCTGCCAGCGCCCGGGCGCCGCTGCCGGCATCGGCCATGGCAGCGACCGCTTCGGCCAGCGTGGCGGGGGCGATGAAATCCAGTTCGGCCAAGCGATTCTCCCTTTGGGGTCACGGACGGTTTCGGCGGCGCCGGCGCCGCATCAAACACCAGTGTCGCACCTGCTGCCCGGACCGGCATACGCCATCCGCCGGGCAGGTGTGGTGGCATGAATCGTTTTCTCCAAAATCGGCGATGCCGCCGCTATACTTTCGCCGCCAGTGCGCCGCCGTTGCGGCGGCGCCGCCAGGAGCATCCCGACAATGACAACAGCACAAGGCGCCAGGGGCGATCCATGCCGCGGGCGTGCGGTCCGGCACTTCGGGTTTGTCGGGCCGGCCGGACTCCGGCCAGCCCGCGCAGCCGCTGACACCCGGGGCGCGATGGCCTTGTCGAGGGGGGCATCCTGAATTCGGACGCCGTGCGAGCCGAACGGTTGTCGCTCGATTCGCTGCTCGGCGCGCTGCCTGTTCCGGTACTGGTCACCGACCCCGATAACCGCATCGTCTATGTCAACGACGAGTTGACCCGGGTGTTCGGCTGGACGCTGGCCGAGGTGACGATGCGCAATCTCGCCGTTCTGCACGATCGCGAAGATCTCCCCCGCCTCATCACGGTGCATGGCCGGCTGCGGCGCGCCGAAGCTGCGCTCGACGAAGACCAGTGGACGCTGCGCCATCGCGACGGTCGCCCGGTGCGGGCGCGTATCCGCACCCGGCTCGTGAGCGACGACAGCGGTCGGCACCTGGTCAGCGTCGTTCTGTCCTCGCATGCGTCGCCGCTGGAGCAGCCATCGTTCGCGCAGGACGATCTTTTTCGCGCCTTGTTCGATGACGCGCCGATGCCTGTCACGGTGCATGACCGGGACTTCCAGCTGATCGACGTCAATGCGGCCTTCGAGAGCTGGCTGGGGTACTCGCGCGATGAACTGATCGGCCGCGATCTCACGCAATGGTCGGCGTCGGTCGAGCCCGTCGAAGGCGTGCAGCGCACGGACACCGAGCGCTCGACGGAGCGCCCGGTGCAGTTGCGCCATCTGAGGCACCGCAATGGCCGCGACCTGCATGCCCGGCTTCATACACGCCCGATCGCGGGCCGCGATGGCGCTCGGCTGTTTCTGACCGTCATTGTCGACCTGAGCGACGAGACCGAACGGCAGCGGCGTCTGGCCCGGCAGGTTCGACGGATGGAGCAGTTCTTCGATCTCGCGCCCGTCGGGCTGATCGTCCGCGACGAGCATGGCCGCATCGAGCGCGTCAATCGCGCCCTCAGCGCCATGTCCGGATTTTCGGCCGACGAGCTCAAGCGCAGTGACGGGCTGCTGATCCCCCCCGGCGACGATGCGGCGCGCCAGGCATTGAGCGACGCCTGGCATGAGGCCGCCCGCAGGCCCGATGCGCTGGGCCGTGCCCGCGTGCCGCTACTGACGCGCGACAACCGGCTGCTGTTCACCGACCGGGTGTGCGCATCGATCGAGGACGTGGACGGCAGCCCGGTCGTGCTGGCCGTCGTCACCGACATCACGGCTGAACGCAAGCTCGAGGACGAACTGCGCAGTCTGGTGATGCAGCAGGGCGCTCTGCTGAGGACCATGACTTCGGGCGTCATGATGGTCAAGAACGATCGCGTCGTCCGCTGCAATGCTTCGCTCGAGCGCCTGCTCGGCTGTGACTCGGGCGGCATCATCGGTCGCGGCGTCGGCGATGTGCTGGACAGCGAGCCCTCCTGGGAATCGCTGCGCGATTCGGCGGGACGGGCCGGCGAACTGGCGGCCGACGGTGGAATCGTGATCCGCGTGCGCCGACCGGCTGGCGAGATCGTCTGCGCCATGCAGGCGCGTCCGATCGACCCCGACTCGCCGGCCGGCACGATCATCACTCTTCACGACATCACCGAGATCAGGGCCCAGAAGGACCGTCTTTCGCGGACGAACGCCGAACTGGGCGCACTGGTCGACAACACGGCGGTGGCGGTCGCCTATCTGGAAGGAGATCGCTTCTCGCGCTGCAATCGGCCGATGCAGGCGCTGCTCGGAGCAGCCGGTGACGAACTGATCGGTCGGGGTTTTCGCGATTTCGCGCAGCCCAGCGACGATGTCTTCGACAAGATGCTGCGCGGACTGAGCGCTCAGCCACGGCTTCCCCGCACCGCCGCTGTGCGGCTGCGCCGGCTCGACGGGTCCGAGGTGGCGTGCCTGATGCATCTGGGTCCCGTGGATCCGCAGCATGCCCCTGACGCCTCGATCGTCGTGGCGATCGACATGTCGGGTCAGCAGGCGGCCCTGAGCGCGCTTGCCGCCACACAGGAGCGGTTCGGCCGCTTCGCCGAGGCTGTCGACGAAGCGGTGTTCGTCATCGACGCCGGCCGCAACGAGGCGCTGTTCGCCAACCGGCGTTTCGAGCGGGTGCTCGGCGTGAGCACCGACGACTTCCTTCAGAACCCGAATGCCGCCTGGCGCCATCTGACCGAGACCGATCATCACCGTGTCGACGAGCTGCTGCATGCGGCGCTGCGCGATGGCCACCAGGACGCCGACGTCCATGTCGTGCTGCCTGACGGCGGAATGCGCGTGCTGCGCCTGCGCTTCTTTCCTGCTCGTCTTGGCAGTGCCGAGATCTATTGTCTGGCCGAAGACGTCACGGACATCCGTGATGTCGCCGAGCGGCGTCTTCAGGACACCATCCGCCAGAAGGACACGCTGGTTCGCGAAGTCCATCACCGGATCAAGAACAATCTGCAGGGCGTGGCCGGTCTGCTGCAGCAATCGGCGGCACGGCGCCCAGAGATCGCACCGCAACTCGATGAGATCGTCGGTCAGATCCAGGCCATCGCGCAGGTCCATGGCCTGCAGGTTCGCGACAAGGGCGCGCTGCCCCTTGCCAGCCTGGTCCTGGCGGTGGTCGAGAACTTGTCTCGGGGCTTCGGCGTCGTGATCGGGCACGACCTGCGAAGCGAGGGCGAGATGCAGGAGTGGCGGGTCCCCGAGCAGGAAGCGGTGCCGATCGCGCTGGTGATCAACGAGCTTTGCACCAACGCGATCAAGCACCGCCAGGGCGGTGACGAATTGCGCGTCGACCTGCTGCGCGTGGATCAGTCGCTGATGCTCGTGCTGCGCAACCCCGGGGCACTCAAACCGGATTTCGCGCTCGAACGATATGAGCCCTCACCTTCGGGGCTCGGGCTCATCAAGGCGCTGCTGCCTCGCCGCGGAACCCGTCTCGCGCTGCGCAACGAGGGCGATCACGTGGTCTCGGAAATCCAGATGTGGCCGCCGGTGATCCGCTTTGGCGATGGCTAGACGGATGCCCCGCGGGGGTATGATCGCCTTTCCAGTTCTGTCCGACCCTTGTTGTCCATGAATTCATGAGCTCTCATCACGCCACCGTTCTGGTCTGCGACGACGATCGTCTGGTGCTGATCACACTTGCGTCAGCCCTGAAGAACGCCGGTTACGATGTGATCGAGGCCGACAATGGCGACGATGCGATCCTGCTCGCGCGCCAGCACCGGCCCGATCTGGCATTGCTCGACATCCGCATGGACGGCAAGAGCGGACTGGACGTCGCGTCCTATCTGCGCGACTACGTCGGCACGCCGTTCATGTTCCTGTCGGCTTTCAGCGATGATGCGTTCATCGCCAAGGCCCGCGAATTCGGTGCGCTGGACTATCTCGTCAAACCCATCGACATCGAACTGATCGCACCGGCCGTCGCCCAGGCACTGCGCGCCGCCCGCGAACGCGAGACTCGCAGCGCCGCGCCCGCCGGTCAACCCCCGCTGGTCTCTCCGGAGGACATCGAGGCAGTCCGGCTGATTGCAATCGGCATCCTGATGGAGCGCTTTCGTCTGACTCGCGAAATGGCCGAACAGCGCCTGATGGCGCTGGCTCGCCAGGCATCGCGCCCCGAGGGTCAATACGCGCAGGAACTCGTGCGCAGCATGGACTCGATCAACGCCGTGTCGGGCTCTCCGGGGATTCGTTGAGCGTGAAATAAAAGCTCGCCCCGGCGCCGGGCGAGCTTTCGGCCCAGACCCGGCCATGATGGCGCTGCACGATGCGCGCGACCGTGGCCAGACCGACGCCCGTGCCCGGAAAATCGTTGGCACTGTGCAGGCGCTGGAAAGCGCCGAAGAGTCGATCGGCAAAGCGCATGTCGAAGCCCGCGCCGTTGTCGATCACCCGGTAGACCACCGCCGAGCCCTGGCGCTGACAGTCGAACTCGATGACAGCGTGCTCGGCGCGACCCGTGTACTTCCAGGCGTTGCCCAGCAGGTTCTCGAGAACGATGCGCAGCAGCGTGCGATCGCCGCTGACGACCACCGACGGGGCGACCCGGACCTCGACGTCGCGGCCCGGATCCTGCGAGCGCAGTTCGTCGACGATCTGCTGGGCCGTCCGCGACAGGTCGACCGGGCCGGGAACGATCGGTTGCGACGAGACCCTCGCAAGACTGAGCAGCGAATCGATCATCTGATTCATTCGCGACGCAGCAGTCAGGATCCGGTTCAGGTGGTCGTGCGCCACGCGATCGAGGGAGGCGGAAAAATCCTCCTTCAGGATCCGTGCAAAACCGTCGACGACCCGCAGGGGCGCTCGCAGATCGTGCGACACGGTGTAGCTGAACGATTCGAGTTCGCGCGACGCCTGTTCGAGCTCGTGCAGTCGGGCCGACTGCTCGGCCACCAGCCGGTGTGCCGCCCCTGCCTGTTCGCGCAGGCGGGCCGTCTCGGCGTGAAAGTAGTCGATCGACAGGGCAGCCTGGGGCTGCAGGCCGGCCAGCGGCGAGACCGGATCGACCCGGATCGAGGCGGCCCGGCTCTGACCGTAGCGATCGGCCAGTTCGGCGTCGATCCGTGCTCCGCGTCCATGACTTAGCGCCTGCGAAATCGCCTCGATGCCGGGGCGGTTGCCGGGGCCGAGCAGGGTGTCGGGGGTCGCAGCGAGGATTTCGGTGTCGGTGCGCCCGAGGATCGCGCACGCTGCCGCATTCACCCAGCGAACCCGCCAGCCCGGCGCACCTTCCGTGGACTCGATGAGCAGCGTCGGTTCGGTCGCAACGCGCAGGGCGGTCATCAGGTTCTGGGTGGCGCGTTCGGCCGCCAGCGCCCCGCCGACGTCGCGGATGAGCCCGCAGTAGCCGATGATCTCGCCGTCGCGACCTTGTCGCGGGCGGCCCGACTCGACCAGGAAGACCCGCCTGCTGGAGTCCAGCGGTACCGACCAGACGAGTTCGGTGAAGCTCTTGCCGCGGGCGACCTGTTCGCGGTGAGCGAGCCAGTCTCGGTCGGGTGAAGGATTGGCTGCCGCCCCTGCAATGCTGCGTCCGAGCTGGATGCCGTCGCATTCCCAGCGCGCCCGGCCGAGCAGGCTTCGCGACAGCAGCCGCTGCTCTTCGGTCTCGCATTCGATCCGTGTGTAGCGGCCCTGGCTGTCCTGCTCCCAGTACATCCAGCCGGTCAGGCGCCGCGACAGGGCGAGTTGCGCGTCGCGATCGGCGGCACGTTCGACCTGCGCGTCGCGATGATCGGCGAACGCGTTGAGCAGTTCGACGATCGGGCGCAAATCGGGATCGGGCGGCAGCGGAATCCGGTAGTCGGCGGTCGACGCCAGCATGCGCTGGGCCGCTGCTGTCACCGCCTCGTTGGCTCGTCCGGCGCTTCGCCTTTCGCGGCCGACGTGCCAGGCGCCAGCGAGCGTGCCGAGCGCGAAGGCGATCGCCAGTCCCGTGACGATGACCCACGGCTGGCCGCTGTCCGTTGCGATCGGGGTACGGGTACCGAGCCAGGCCAGCAGCAGCAGCAGCCCGCCTAGCACCAGCCCGAGCCGCCACAAGGGGGCTGTGACGGCGTGCCGTCGTTCGGAAATCGGGCGCTGGGGGTTCAAGCGAAGGTTCTGGGAGATCGGTGATTCGGTGAATCGATGATGCCCCAAAACACCCCATGCATCCAAAGAGTCCCCATGCGTGCGCCAATCAGCGCGGTGCGCCTGCGCAACGTTCCATGCCCTTCGGCCATCCCCCAGTCCTGTCCAGTACCGGCGGGCAGCGGGGCGCCGCCGTCTGTCGCCGCGGCCCCTGAACGGTCGAATAGAGCCGCTGGCAGTCGGCATTTCCGGCTCATCGCCTGCCCGGGTCTGCCGTAAACCATGGAAACCCCTGTCGACGCGACCATGACCCAGAACGTGAACGAACTGCCTGAACTCGATATGCTGACCGTGGCGCTGGTCGACGACGATCCGATGTGGCGCTTTCTGACCAGCACGGCGCTGCGTGAGCGCGGCTGGGTGGTCGAGGACTACGATTCGGGCTTTCTGCTGCTCGATCGGCTGCCGTCGATCTCTGCCGACATCGTGCTCATCGACGCCGTGATGCCGGTGATGGACGGCTTCGCGACCTGCCGGGAACTGCGCAAGCATCCCAACGGGCAGAGCCTGCCGATCCTGATGCTGACCAGCCTCGAGGACGATGAGTCGATCCGCGATGCCTACGACGCGGGCGCCACCGACTTCTTCATCAAGTCGACCCACTGGGCGCTGCTTGCCGAGCGGATTCGCCATCTGGTGCGCCTGAACGAGATCGGCCGTCAGCTCGATCGCAGCAATGCCCGACTGGCCAAGGTGCACACGGCAGCGCGTGCGGGAACGTTCGACTTCGATGTCGCCTCGCGGGTGCTGCGTGGTCCGGCGGGGAGCTTCGCCGTGCTGGGCATGGAGAACACCCGCACCCAGCTCAACGAGGAAGAGCTGATGCGGCTGATGGATCCGGACGACCGCAATCAGCTGCGTGAAGCGGTCGATGCGGGCGTCAAGGGGCGCCGTCCGTTCCGTGTCGAGTTCCGGTTGCGCAGCGTGGCGGGCGACATGCGCTATGTCGAAGCGGAAGGCGAGCCTGAATTCGACGCGGAGGGCGGGCTGCTGATGCTTCACGGTCTGATCAGGGATCAGACCGACGACCGGCACCGGCGCCAGGAACTCGAGCGTCTGTCCAGCCACGACCCGCTGACCGGCCTGCCCAACCGCAACGAGTTCCTGCGCCGTCTGACGGATGCCATCGACTCCGCCCGTGCCACTTCACGGTCGGTGCACGTGGCGGTGTTCGATCTGGACCGATTCACCCAGTTCAACGAGACGCTGGGTCAGGCGGCGGGGGACGAACTGATCTGCGAGGTCGGCCGGCGGATAGCGGCGATCGCCGAGCAGTTTGCCCCCGGTTCGTCGCAGGACGTGCCGAAGAACGGCCCGGCCGCCGATATGCCCGGCATGCCGACCGCATGGCTGGCACGTCTGCCGGGCGATGAGTTCGCGCTGATGATGCACGACATCGGCGATGCTGCCGCGGCCGAGGCGCTGACCCAGCAGGCAACCCTGCGCCGTCAGGCCACGACCGAGACGCTCGGCCTGATCGATCAGGAAACGCAGGCGCGCAAGGACGCCGCCGCCCGGCAAGGCCAGACCGAGGAAGAGCGCCGTGCCAACGTGCAGCGCGTCGAGAACGACATCCTGGCCACCAAGCGCCAGACGCTGACCCAGGCGCTCTCTGAGTACCGCCAGCACATCGACGCCCTCAACGCCGAGGCCAACCGGCATCTGGCGGAAGTCCAGCGCATCGAGGAGGCCAAGCGACAGCTGTCCATGTCCACGGAGGAGCGCGTGCGCGACATTCGGCGCCAGGGCATGACGGAGTACGAGGCCACGGAGGACCGGAAACGCCAGATCGCGGAGTACCAGACCAAGGCCCGTGAGCAGCTGGCCAATGGTGAATTCGAGCAAGCGCGGCAGCTCGCGCAGAAAGCGATGGATTTGGCCGCACAGGTGGCCAGCAGCCAGACCAGCGAGGCCAAGCGCGGCAAGGATGCTCGCAAACAGTCAGAACAGGCGGTATCGCAGGTCACACAACTCGAGGCACAGTCGCGCCAGGCCTTTCGCAACCAGGAGTACGAGAAGGCCAATGCACTGATGCGTCAGGCCGATGAACTCCGTACCCAGTTGGCGCAAAAGACCCGGGAGGCCGACGCGCAGATTGCCCAGGGCAAAGATGGCGTCAACCAGGCTATCCAGCGCATCCGGGAGTCCGAGGAACTGCTCAACCAGACCCTGGAT
>DAONCJ010000024.1:0-16244 GCA_035401985.1 Burkholderiaceae bacterium
CTGGTGGGAGGCGATGGCGCGACCATCGCTGCGCGCGGTCCGGCGATGCCATCCGGTCTTTCCGACAAGCCGTCGGACGGCGTCTTCTCGGCCCGCTCCGCCATCTCGTCCTGGTCGGTCGTCCTGCAGATTCCGACCGTCCTGCACCGCGAGCCGTGGATGACCGCTGCCACCGCCCTGGCGCTGGCCCTGCTGGCCGCCACGCTGGTCGGTGTGCTGGGCGGCACGCTGGCGGCCCGGCGGCTGGCCCGGTCGGTGGCCTCGCTGGTCGAGGGTCCGCCTTCCGGGGCGGCGCGTCCGTTCACCGAAATCGTCGCGGTGCGCGAACGCCTGCAGGCCGAGACGCAGCGGCGATCGCAGGCCGAGGCCACCTTGCAGGACCGCGAGCAGCGCTTCCGGCGCCTGTTCCAGCAGGCGCCCCTGCCGATGGCTCTGGTCGACAGCCGCAACGTCATGGTCGATGTGAATGCCCGCTTCGTCCAGGTCTTCGGCTACACGCTGGCCGAACTGCGCACGCTGGACGACTGGTGGCGCCTCGCCTATCCCGATCCCGCCTATCGCCACTGGGCGCGCAACACCCGCGACCAGGCGGTGACGCGCGCGCTGGCCACCGACGGCAACGTCGAGCCTGCCGAGTACCGGGTGACGGCTCGCGACGGAACCGAGCACACGATGCTGATCTCGAGCATCCGGGTCGGCGATGAACTGCTCAGCACCTTCACCGACATCACCGAGCGCAAGGCCGCGCAGCAGGAGATCCTGTCGATCAACGCCTCGCTGGAGGAGCGGATCGAGCAGCGCACGGCCGAACTGCGCCAGGCCCGGGTTGCCGCCGAGTCGGCGAGCCTCGCCAAGAGCGTATTTCTTGCCAACATGAGCCACGAGATCCGCACGCCGATGAACGCGATCATCGGGCTCACCCGCCTGCTGCGCAGCGACGCTGCCCAGCCGGTCCAGATCGAACGGCTGGACAAGGTGTCGGACGCCGCGTTTCACCTGCTGGAGGTCATCAACGACATCCTCGATCTTTCCAAGATCGAATCGGGCCGCCTCGAGCTCGAGGACGTCGACTTCTCGCTCGAGGGCGTCATCAGCCGCAGCTGTGCGCTGGTCGCCGAACGCGCCCGTGACAAGGGTCTGGAGATCGCCTGGCGGGTCGATCACGTGCCTGATGCGCTGCGCGGCGACCCCACCCGCCTGCTGCAGGCGATGCTCAATCTGCTCAGCAACGCGGTGAAGTTCACCGAGCGCGGGCGCATCGATCTGTCGGCCCGCGTGCAGACCCGCGTCGATTCGCGGGTCTGCGTCCGTTTCGAGGTTCGGGACACCGGCGTCGGCATCGACCCCGAGGCGCTCGAGCGCCTGTTCGTTGCGTACGTCCAGGGCGACCCCTCGACCACACGGCGTTTCGGCGGAACTGGCCTCGGACTGGTCATCACCCGTCAACTGGTCGGACTGATGGGCGGGGAGGTCGGTGTCGACAGCGAGCCAGGCAAAGGCAGCCAGTTCTGGTTCACCGCCTGGTTCGAGCTGGGCGATCCTGCCCGCATCGAAGCGGAGCAGCCGCACCCCGCCGATGCCGAGACCCGCCTGCGCCAGATGCACGCCGGCGCGCGCGTGCTGCTGGTCGAGGACAATCCGGTCAATCAGGAAGTCTGTGTCGACCTGCTGAGCGGCGCGGGCATGCAGGTCACTGTTGCCGGCGACGGCCTGCAGGCCCTTGATCGTCTGTCAGGCGAGGACTTCGACCTCGTCCTGATGGACATGCACATGCCGCGCATGGACGGCCTGGAGGCGACACGCAGAATCAGGGCGATGCCCGGCCATCGCGCGATGCCGATCATCGCCATGACCGCCAATGCATTCGGCGAGGACCGGGCTGCCTGCCTGGCCGCCGGGATGGATGGACATGTGCCCAAGCCGGTCGACCCGGATGTGCTGTACGCGGCGCTGCTGCGCTGGCTGCCCGGTCCGGGTCCCGTTCAGACCGACGCGCAGGTCGCGCAGCCCGCGGGCGCCACTTCGCCCGAACAGGCCGCCGCTCCCGCCCCCGCAGAGGCCGCCCCCGCAGGCGCCGCGCCCGCGAACGCAGGCAATCCGCCCGCGACAGCCATTCCCGGCATCGCCGGTCTGGATCAATCGCTCGCGCTGCGTCAGCTGGGCGGGCGTCGTGAGCTCTACCTGCGCGTGCTGCGTCAGTTTGTCACCCAATACCGCCCCGGTCTGGCGGAACTTGAACAGCTGATGGTCCGGGGCGACCGCCGCACGGCGCGTCGCGCAGCGCACTCGGTCAAGGGGGCCGCCGCATCTCTCGGGGCGGTCGAGCTCGCCCGCCTGATGGCGGACTTCGAATCGGCCGTCGAACGAAACGGGGATGCCGGAGCAGTGGCCGACGCAGGCCGGGCCGCAACGGCTGCACTGGCCGACCTGATCGAGGCGATCGCCGCGGCGCTGCCGCCGCAGGCCTGAGCCGCTTCGGGCGGCTGATCGGCGCTGAAATCCACGGCCTGGCGCCGGCTGCGCGAGCGCCGCGCCTCATTCAAAAATCGCGTGCAAACCGTGCGTCTGTGATTCGTCCGGGTATCGTGTCCGGTCTGCTGTTTTAGACCTCACCTCCTGGAGAACCTGACGATGCAAGACCTCGACGAACGGATGCCGATTCTGGTCGGCTGCGGCGACATCACCGATCTCGACACACCCGTGTCGCAGGGCCGTTCGCCTTACGACCTCATCGCGCAGGCCAGCCGCCTGGCGCTTGACGACACGGGCGCCTCCGGAATCGACAAGGCCATCGACACCGTCGCAATGATCCGGTCGTTCGCCGACACCTCGCATCGCTTCGCGACGCGCCTGGGCACCTCGACCAACCCGCCGCGCAGTGTCGCGAACCGCCTGGGACTGCAGCCCGGCAGGCACATCTATTCGTACAGCGGCGGCAACATGCCGCAGTACCTGGTGAACAAGTTCGCCGAGGCGATCTCGCGCGGCGAGATGCGCGGGGCGCTGCTCTGCGGGGGCGAGGCACTGCGCACCCAGTACGGCGTGGAGCGCGCGAACCTGCCCGTCACCTGGGCCGAGAATCCCGGCGGCGAGCCCGAGCTGATCGGCGACCCGCGGCGCGGCTGGAACGACCACGAAGACAAGCACAACATGCGCGCCGCGATCGCGATGTATCCGCTGTTCGAGAACGCGATCCGCGGCGCGCGCGGGCGCACCATCGAGCAACACATGCCGATCATCGGCGAGCTGATGGCCGGGTTCGCGCGGGTCGCAGCGGCCAATCCGCTGGCCACCCGCCGCGAAGGCCGGACCGCGCAGCAGCTGGTGACGGTCGATGACGAAAACCGCTGGATCGGGTTTCCGTATCCGCGCTTCCTGAACTCCAACGCCTTCATCGATCAGGCCGCCGCGGTGGTGATGACCTCGGTCAAGACCGCCCGCGAGCTCGGCATTCCCGAAAGCAAATGGGTGTTCCTGCATGGCTGCGCCGACGGTCACGACCACTGGTACGTGTCGGACCGGATCAACCTGCATTCGTCGCCGGCGATTCGCGCGGCCTCGCGCCTGGCGCTTTCGATGGCCGGGCGCAGCATCGCCGACTTCACCTTCCTCGACCTGTACAGCTGCTTTTCCTCGGCGGTCGAGATCGGCTGCCAGGAGCTCGGCATCGCAGAGAACGACCCGCGCGGGCTGACCGTCACCGGGGGTCTTCCGTTCTTCGGCGGGCCGGGCAACAACTACGTCACTCACTCGATTTCGGAGATGGTGCGCCGCGTGCGCTCGCGTCCGGGCAGCTTCGGACTGGTCACGGCCAACGGCAATTACGTGACCAAGCACTCGTTCGGCGTCTATTCGACGACACCGGTCAAGGGAAGCTGGGCCCGCGAGAGCCCGTCGGTGCTGCAGGCGCAGCTCGATGCACTGCCCAAGGCGCCGTTCACCGAAACTCCGCAGGGATCGGCCCGCATCGAGACCTACACGGTCATGCACGGGCGCCACGGTCCCGAGTACGCGCTGATCTATGGCCGCCTGGATTCCACCGGCGAGCGCTTCCTGGCCAACTCGCTGCCCGATGCGGCGGTGATGTGGGACCTGCAGAACCGCGAAGGCCTGGGGCGGGCGGGCACCGTCAGCCAGGTCGAGGGACGCAACGTCTTCGTCGCGGCCGACTGACGCATCCCCGGCGCCCGGGCGCCTGGGCGCCCGGCACCGCGCCGCACCTCGGTCGCCCGGCTCCGCACCGCGCCGCACCTCGGTCGCCCGGCTCCGCGCCACACCGCCGGCGACCGGCGCCGCGCCCAACAACCGGGGCGAAGCGCGGCATTTCGGGCGATCGGCGCGACCCCGGCCGGCCTATCTTGCGCACTGAAGCCCGCCTTCCGGCGGACTCGCGCCGGCCCGTCCGATCGAGATCTTTGCCCAAATGCGCCTGCCCCCATCACCGCCCTGGCCGCGGGAGTCGATCCTGGCCGCCGCCCGAACCATGGCAGGCGGCGCGGGAACCGTGCCGGCGCTGCTGGCCACGCTGATGTCCCCGGACGCGGACCCCCGAAAAGTGGTGGCAGCGATCCACAACGCCCCGGGCATCGCGCTGCGCGTGCTGAAGGTGGCGAACTCGGCGTTCTATGGCCGCGTCGGGCGGGTCGACACGATGGACCGCGCGGTGCAGGTGCTCGGACTCGATGTCGTGCGCACCATGGCCAGCGCCGCGTGCCTGGACCGGGTCATGCCCGGGAGCGACGGCAACGGCGGTCCGTCGTCGGTGAACCTGCTGAACCACAGTCTGGCCACCGCCGTGCTGGCCCGGGATCTGGCGCTGCTGCTGCTGCCCGAGCGCTCGGCCGACGCCTTTCTGGCCGGTCTGCTGCACGACCTCGGCTATCGGGTCGTGCAACGGCTCATCGCCTCCGATGCCCAGGGCGGCAGCGCGCCGGCGGCCGATGCGGCAACGCTTGCGCGCCGCTGGCATGGCGCTTGTGCCGCGCTGGTATTCCACAGCTGGAACCTGCCCGACTGGCTGGCCCGCGTCGTGGCCTTTCATCACGAGCCGGCCGGTGCCGGCGCCGAACACGAACGGCTGACCCGGATTGTCGCGGCAGCCGAGCATCTGGCAGACGCATCGGGCCATGGTCTGGCGCTCGATGAACTCTCCGACGAGCCCTGGCCCCTGCCTGAACTCGTTCCGGACGGTCCTGCGGTGACCGAATTGCGCCAGCGCTGGCCGCAGTCACTCGCCGCGCTCAACCTGGCCCTTGCCGCCTGAATCTTCGAGACCACGATGGCCGATCTGCCTTGCGCGACCCTCAATGCCCCGCCCCCGCCCGCAATGGCGTCTCAGCTCATGGCGCTGCTCGCCTCCCACCCACGCCAGGCGGTCGTCTATTGCGATGCCCGGCGCCTCGTGCAGTGGGTCAATCCCGCGTTCGAACGCCTGAGCGGTTACTCGATGGCCGAGGCGGTGGGTCGAAGCCCGGCCGAGCTGGTCCAGTGCCCGCAGACCGACCCTGGCGCGCTGCAGCGGATGAAGGAAGCCTTGGGACGAGGCGAGGGGATCCGCGTCGAGCTGCTCAACCAGGCCAAGGATGGCCGGCGCTACTGGATCGATGCCGACATATCGCCGGTGCACGACAGCGAAGGTTCTGTCTGCGGCTACATTGCATTCGAGGCCGATATCACCGAGCAGGTGCATCTGCGCCACCGGCTGCAGGCGATCTTCGAGGGCGCCGGAACCGGCATGGTCGTGCAGGACAGCGACGGGCGCATCACCGATGCCAATGCGGAAGCGCAGCGGCTGCTCGGGCGCACGCGCGAGCAGCTGATGGCACTCGATTCAGTCGATCCGCGCTGGCAGGCCGTCCGCGAGGACCTGTCGCCATTCGCGGGCAGTGCGCATCCGGCGCTGCAGACGCTGCGCGATGGCGTCGGGCGGCGCGACGTCGTCATGGGCATCACCGGGCCCGATGGCGAACGGCGCTGGCTGCAGATCAACAGCGAGCCGGTCCCGATGGCGAGGGCCGCCTCGCGCAGCGTGATCAGCAGCTTCGTCGACATCACACAGCGCAAGCGCAACGATGAAATACTCGCCGAGGCGATCGAAGCGATCCCGGACGGTTTCGTCGTCTATGACGAGCACGACCGGCTGCTGATCTGCAATTCGGCGTATCGCCGAACCTACGAGCGATCATCGCCGGCCATGGTCCCGGGCGTTCGCTTCGAGAGCCTGCTGCGTTACGGGATCGCGCACGGCCAGTACCCGCAGGCGGGCGACAATCTGGCGTCCCATGAGGCGTGGATCGCAGACCGCATGGCAGCGCACCGCCGCCATGACAACGAGACGCTGCAACAGCTGGCCGGGGATCGCTGGGTGCAGATCCGCGAGCGGCGCACACCGGCCGGTTACACGGTCGGTGTTCGAACCGATGTCACGGACCTGAAGCGGACACAGCAGGCCCTGCTCACCAGCCAGTCCAAGCTGCAGAGCCTGTTCAATCTGGCGCCGGTGGGCATCGTGCTGAACCGGCTCGATGACGGCATGGCGGTCGAATGCAATGACGCGCTGCTGGCGATGCTCGGCTATCGCCGCGACGATCTCCAGACAGTGACATTCCGGACCGTGACGCCGCCCGAGTACCGCCAGTCCGAATACGCGCAGCTCGCCAGTCTGCAGACGACAGGGCGCTACGGCCCCTACGAGAAGGAACTCTTTCGCAAGGATGGCTCCCGGGTGCCGGTGCTGCTGAACGGCATGTGCCTGGAGGATTCGGACGGCGGCATGCTGATCTGGTCGATCGTCCAGGACATCTCGGCGCGCAAGGCGATGGAGCGCGAGCTTTCGCAGGCGGCCCGCACCGACCTGCTGACCGGGCTGGCCAACCGGACCGCGTTGACCGAGCGGCTCGTCACCGCCGTGCAGGCCGTCAAGGCCGATCCGTCGCGCCGCTTCAGCCTGCTGTTTCTTGATTTCGACCGGTTCAAGCTGGTCAATGACACCCTCGGTCACCATGCCGGCGACCGGCTGCTCTGCGAGATCGCGCGCCGCCTGCGGCGCAACCTGCGCGCCAGCGATTTCGCGGCCGATCATCGGGAAGGCAACGTGGTGGCCCGGCTGGGCGGCGACGAATTCGTGCTGCTGCTCAAGGATGCCAGGGACGAGGCGAGCGCCCAGGCGGTGGCGCGACGCGTGCTCGAAGCGCTGGCGCCGGCCTATCTGATCCTGGGACACGAGGTCTACTCGTCGGCCAGCATCGGCATCGCACTGGCCGACGAATCGACCGAGAGCGCCGACAGCCTGCTGCGTGACGCCGACATCGCCATGTACGAGGCCAAGCATGCCGGACGGGCCTGCGCGGTGGTGTTCAACGGACAGATGCATCTGCGCCTGACGCGGCGCATCGAACTGGAGAACGGACTGCGGCGGGCCCTGGGCACCGCTCAGCTGAGCCTGGTCTATCAGCCGATCGTCGATCTGGATTCAGGCGAGATGGTCTCGGTCGAGGCGCTGGCGCGCTGGCAGCATCCGGTGCTGGGGGCGATCTCTCCGGCGGAGTTCATTCCGGTGGCCGAGGAGACGGGTCTGATCCTGCCGCTGGGCGAATGGGTGCTGCGCGAGTCCTGCCGGCAGTTCATGGCGTGGCGGTTCGAGGCTGGCGAGCGGGCGCCGCGCACGATCAGCGTGAATCTGTCGCGGGTGCAGATGAACTCGCCCGATCAGCTGCGCGCGCTGCTGCGCGACGTGCTGGCGGTCAGCGGCATGCAGGCCGAGTGGCTGCAGCTCGAAGTCACCGAGCGCGAGGTCATGCGCGATCCGCAGGCGTCGCGTTCGCTGATGCTCGAGCTGCGCGGCATCGGGGTGCGTCTGGCGATGGATGATTTCGGCACCGGCACGTCGTCACTGGGTTGTCTGCGCGAGTTCCCGTTCGACACGATCAAGATCGACCGCTCGTTCCTGGGCGATCTCGATTCGAATCGCGACGTGCTGGCACTGGTGCACGCGACGATGACTCTGCTCGAAAATCTGGGACTCGCGAGCGTCGCGGAGGGGGTGGAGACGGCGGCGCAGGTGGCGGTGCTGCAATCACTGGGCTGCCGCTACGCGCAGGGCTACTACCTCAGCCGTCCGGTCAAGGCAGAGGCGCTGCTCGACAGCCTCAGCTCTCGGGTTCTGCCAGCAGAAAGTGGCCCCGCGACACGGTGATCGGGTAGTCGGGGCTGCGCTGCCAGCAGCGCACCTGAACCATCGCCACCCGCGACCCCAGGCGCACCACCTCGCAGCTGGCGAAAGTCTCTTCCGGTCGACCGGCGCGCAGGTAGTCGATCGAGAAATCGATGCTTTTTGGCAGCTTGTTGCCGCGCAGCGTCTGGATCAGGTGAAGGATGGCGGCGCTCTCGGCGAAGCCGGCAATCACGCCGCCATGGATGGCCGGCAGTCGCGGATTGCCGATCAGCTTCTCCTGGTACGGCATGCGGAACAGCGGCTGTCCGGCGACCTGCGACACGCGCAGGCCCAGGTATTGCAGATAGGGCACCGGATTGTCCCGCAGCACCGGTTCGCTGGCGGCCGGGGCGCTCCAGGTCGCGACCGACGCATCGGACGGGACCGCAGGCGCCTCGGGCATCGACACGCCACCCGGCGTGGCCGGACGGGTGCCGGCCGGGGTCGACAGCATGAACGAGGCGGTTGCAGTGGCGATCGGTTGCGCCCGGTCGGCCTGCCAGACGTCGGCGCGGATGAAGGCGACGCTGCGGGTCACGCGGTAGCACTCGGCTTCGCAGGTGACGTCCTGGTCGGGGCCGGCCGGGCGAAGGTAGTCCATGCGCAGGTCGAGCGTCGCATAGGGCATGCGCTTCTCGAGTGCCGCGCCGACCGCCAGGCCGCAGGCCGAATCGGCCAGAACCGTGAGCGGGCCCGGGTGCAGCAGGCCGCGAGCCGGGTCGCCGAGCCAGTCGGCGCGTGCCGGCAGCACCATCGTGCCGCGCGCCTGGTCGACGCCGACGATGCGCATGCCGATGTCGCGCATGTGCGGCGTGCGCGCGACGTACTTCTTGTTGAGGTCCTCGAGGATCGGAGTCATGGCTCCGATTTTCTCATCATTCGCGCAGGCGCCGCCCGTTGGAGGGCGTCTGCGCGAGACGGTGTCGGGCCGTTCAGCGGCCGAACGGCCGGGTGATCGCCGACATCAGTGCGGCGCCGAGGCCGGCGCTCGAACGGCGCGGAGCGTCGCCCTGAGCGGCCTGGGCGGCGGGCGCCGGCGCGGCGGCTTCGGTGCGCGCAGCCGGCTCGGCGTTGTGGCGGGCGGGCTCGGCGCGGGCGCCGGCCGGCGAGGCCGAGCGGTTGCCGCCCGGTCCGCGATTGCCGCCGGCGCGATTGGCCGGGCCGCGGGAACCGGGACCCCGGTCGCCGGGTGCCCGGTCGCTCGGGCCACGGCTTCCCGCGCCGGGGCCACGGCCGCCGGACGAGGGTGTGCGCCCGTCAGCGGACGGCGAGCTGCCGGCCGGTCCGCCGGCCGAGCGGGCCGGCTGTGCGGGCCGCTCGGATCCGCCATACGAGCCGCCGGCACGCGGCACCGGTGCACGGGCGCCGCCGCTGTTGTCGCCAAAGCGCGCCGGAGCGCTGCTGCCCCGGCGTGCATCGCCCGAGCCGCCGCGACCGCCGCGCGGCTGTCCGCGACCACCGCCACGGGGGCGGTCGTCACGTTCGTCGCGTTCCGGGCCGGCGGCGCGGGCCGCCGCATTGGCCGCGTTCATGTCGAAATCGTCCGGCGTGCCGCGCGGCAGCTGGCGCTTGAGCATGCGTTCGATGTCGTGAAGCATGCCGCGCTCGTCGGCGCTGACCAGCGACAGGGCCTTGCCGCTGGCGCCCGCCCGGCCGGTGCGGCCGATGCGATGGACATAGTCCTCGGGCACGTTGGGCAGTTCGTAGTTCACAACCTGCGGCAGCTCTTCGATGTCCAGGCCGCGGGCGGCGATGTCGGTGGCGACCAGCACCTGCAGCGAGCCGTCCTTGAACTGGGCCAGTGCGCGGGTGCGCGCGTTCTGGCTCTTGTTGCCGTGGATGGCGAGCGACTCGATGCCGTCCTTGCCCAGCTGCTCGGCCAGGCGGTTGGCGCCATGCTTGGTGCGGGTGAAGACCAGCACCTGGAACCATTTCTCGGTACGGATCATGTGCGAGAGCACCGCGCGCTTGGCGCCTTTCTCGACCTCGATGACCATCTGCTCGACCGCCTCGGCGGGCGCATTGCGGCGCGCCACTTCGACGCTCGCCGGGTTGTCGAGCAGGCCCTGGGTGAGGGCCCGGATCTCGTCCGAGAACGTGGCCGAGAACAGCAGGTTCTGGCGCTGCTTGGGCAGCAGCTTGAGCACCTTCTTGATGTCGGGCAGGAACCCCATGTCGAGCATGCGGTCGGCTTCGTCGAGCACCAGGATCTCGACATTCGAGAGGTCCACGGTGCGCTGGCTGACGTGATCGAGCAGGCGTCCCGGTGTCGCCACCAGGATGTCGACCTTGCCGCGCAGCTGGCCGATCTGCGGATTGATGTTCACGCCGCCGAACACGCAGGCGGCATTGTGCGAAAGATACTTGCCGTAGTCGCGCACGCTTTCGTGGACCTGGGCGGCCAGTTCACGCGTCGGCGTGAGCACCAGCACCCGGATCGGATGACGGCCGTTGGGCAGCTTGCCCACGGGCTTGGTTTCGAGGTGCTGAAGGATCGGCAGCGTGAAGCCGGCGGTCTTGCCGGTGCCGGTCTGCGCGGCAGCCAGCAGATCCCGGCCTTGCATCACGACCGGGATGGCCTGCAGCTGGATGGGGGTGGGTTCGGTGTAGCCGCACTCGTTGACAGCGCGGACGAGGGGCTCGCAGAGCCCGAGACTTGCAAAGGACATGTCGCCTCAGTAAGAGGTTCAGCGTCGACCGGCCGCATGGCAGCCACAGGTCGGACGCAGTCCGGACGGCGGCACCTGGACACAAGATCCGGCGGCACCAGTCAGGCAGACGACGAGGGTAGGAGAAGGGTCGAGGGCTGGGCAGAGTGCGCCGCTGACAGAAGCAGGGCGCCGAACGCGAGTGCCGAAGACTGCGACGAAAAAGACTGGTGATTGACCGTCGCAGGCGGACTATACCTCACTGCATACCGCACTGCGGGAAACCCGGCGATTTGCAGGGATGACCGGGACAGCCGGGGCCGGCGGACGGACCGATGGGGCCGGACGTGGCGAAACGACTGGCGCAATGACCGGCGCGCGGCGCAACGCCGAGTCATCGCCGCGTCGCGCACTCACCGGCGTGGCCACTCGAGCAGCCGCGACACCGCGAAGCCGGCCAGCAGTCCCCAGAACGCGGCGCCGATGTTGAGCATCGCGATGTCGGCCGCCGTCACCACGAAGGTGACCAGTGCGCCCAGCGAAAACGGTCCGCCGAACGCGGTGGTGAACGCCGTCTGCAGCACCCTCAGCATGGCCAGGCCGGCCAGGGTGGCGATGAACGCGGGCGGAGTGGCCAGCATCGCGCCGGTGAACAGGGGCGAGAGCAGTCCGAAGGCCAGCGCCAGCGTCCCCACGGCGATGCCCGCCACGTAGTGGCGCGAGCGTTCTCCTGACGAACACAGTATTGCATTGGTCGGACCCGTCAGGCAGGTCGACACGGTGCCGGCGAAGGCGCTTGCGGTGGACCAGAGGCCGCAGGCCAGCGTCGCCGCATTCACCGGCGCCTCATGTCCGGCGCCCTTCAGGATGGCGACGCCCTGGCCGTTCTGGACCACCAGCACCGTGATCGCCAGCGGCACGACCAGTTCGATCATCGCCTGCCACGACCAGGCGGGCAGCTGCAGCACCGGCCGGGCCGTCACGGCGCCCCCCAGCGTGGCGGGGTCGAACCGTCCCGACACGACGACCGCCACGATGCCGACCAGCAGCGCGCCAATCAGCGGCGGCACACGCCGGCCCGCCGCGGCCCAGGCGCTGAGAACGAGGAACGCAACGGTCATCGGCGCGGCGATGCCGAGGTCGCTGTGCAACGCGCGGACCAGTTCGGTGCCGAAGCGCAGGAACACGCCCGCGACCATCGCCATCACGATCGGCATCGGCGCCGCCTGCATCGCGCGCTTGACCCAGCCGGATGCGCCAAGCACCACCATCAGCAGCCCCGTGACGATGAAGGCGCCCACCACTTCGGCGAAGCTCAGGTGCGTGAGGGCCGGACCGACCAGCACCGTGCCCGGAATGGTCCAGAAGAAGGCGAGCGGCATCCGGTAGAGCCAGCACGCAAGGACGGTCAGAAGGCCGTTCAGGAAAAAGGCGCCGAAGACCCAGGATGCGATCTGCGCCTGGGACAGGCCGCCCCGACTGCCCACCGACAGGATCACGGCGACCGGGCCCGTGGCCGCGAAGATGAAGCCGATCAGTCCATTGACGAGATAGGTCGGTCCCAGGTCGGCGCGCAACTGGCGCAGGGACAGGGCAGGGCGGGCGAAGGGTTCGAGCATGGGCGGGTTCGCAGCGCGGGGCGCCGGATCGGTCGAGGGCGGTCCCATTGTGGCGCACCGGCCCGAGACATGCCGGCGGGACGCCGGCCTGCGCACGCCCCGCCTCGCACGTCGCCCTCGCACGCCGTCCATTGCGAGACGTGCAGCCGCTGCCGGGCCGCCGACGCCTCCGGGCGGCTGGCAAGATGGAGGGCTGTTCCGTCTGAACCCCTTTCGAAGGTCCGTGCGATGCCCCCTGACGTGAAGCGCCCCGGCGCGCTGCTCAAACTGTTCGGTCCGCGGCTCGCCTTGCCGCTGATTGCCGCACCGATGTTCCGGGTCTCGGGGCCCGAACTGGTGATTGCGGCCTGCAGGGCCGGCGTGATCGGCTCGTTCCCGACCGCCAACTGCCGGACCGTGGACGAATTCGACCGCTGGATCACCCAGATTGAAAGCGCGCTCGGACCGAACGACGCGCCGTTCTGCCCCAACCTGATCATGCGTCGCGAGACGCTGCTTCAGGACGTCGAGGTGCTGCGCCGGCACAAGGTGGAGATCGTCATCACCAGCGTCGGCGCGCCCGATGCCGTGGTCGGGCCGCTGCACGACATGGGCACGCTGGTGCTGTGCGATGTGGCGTCGGTGCGCCATGCCGAGAAGGCGGTTGCCGCGGGCGTCGACGGCCTGATCCTGCTCACCGCCGGTGCCGGCGGGCAGACCGGCTGGGCGAACGGCTTCGCCTTCGTGCGCGCCGTGCGCCAGTTCTTCGATGGCCCGGTGGTGCTGGCCGGCGGGGTGTCGGACGGCGCGGCGATCCTGGCCGCACAGGTGCTGGGCTGCGATCTGGCCTACATGGGCACCAAATTCATCGCCACCCGCGAGAGCATGGCCGAACCGGCCTACAAGCAGATGCTGGTCGACAGCCGTCTGGACGACATCCTGCTGTCCAAGGCGTTCACCGGTCTGGAGACGAACACGCTTCGGCCCTCGATCGTGGCCAGCGGCCTGGATCCGGCCAACCTGCCGACAGACATGGCGCCCGAGCGGGCCAAAGCGCTCTATGGAAGTGGTGGCAGCACCGGCGTGAAGCGCTGGGCGGACATCTGGAGCGCCGGTCACTCGGTGTCGGGTGTCGACGGGGTGCCGGGTGTGGCCGATCTGGTCGCCCAGACCCGCAGCGAATACCGGCGTGCCGCCGAGGCGGCGCGCACGCTGGTGGCCGGGGTGCCTGCGCCGTCGCCGATCGGCTGAGCGCGGGCGCCCGCCGGACCGCGCTCAGACAGACGCCGGCGTCATCTCGGCCACCTCGACGATCTCCACGAACGGGATCTGCGCCCGCTGGTTGAGCTCGGTCACCGCCGCCAGGCTGGGTGCCTCGAAGTAGCAGTGGGTCTGTGCCTGCTGCGGCAGGAAGAAGCTGCGGATCCAGCGGACATCGGTGCCTTCGCCCTGCATGCCGGCGGCACAGGACTTGATGCGGGCGCCGGCGCCCTTCAGGGCGTCGGGGGTGATGCCGGGCAGGCTGCGGATGGCGACGAACGTGGGCATGGTGTCCTCCTGAGGACGTGGAAAGAGCGTCAAGACCGGGGTGTGGCGGAAGCTTCGTCGGGTCGCGCCGCGGGCATGGCCTGCAGCAGAGCGACCAGATCGTCGCGGCGGATGCGGATTGCCCGTTCGCCGGCGATCCGGAAGGCCGGCAGCCGGCCGCTTCGGATATAGCCACGCACCGTCTGTATGTGCAGTCCAAGCAGGCGGGCGCCTTCCTCGGGCGACAGCAGGGCGGCATCGCCGTCGGGCGCGCCACCCGGTGCCTCCGAGGTCGCGAGGCAGGCTGCAGGCGGCCGGTTTTCCGAAGCTGCCGCGCGTTGCGGGTGCGCGGACGTCGGCGGGTTGGTCTGCGAACCGACCGGCGCGGGACACGCTGCCAGCGCGGAGCGCCACTGGGCGTGGTCCAGGCCGTGGGTCGCCATCAGGGCATCGAAGCTTGCCACCCCCGGTTCCCCGAGCACCGCCAGGTAATGGATCGGGCAGATCTGCGGCAGGCCGTCGGCCCGCGCCAGGCGCGCGGCACGGTCGAAGCAGGCGGCAGTGCGCGCCGAATAACGCGGCTTCACGCCAGGCGCCGGTTCGATGAGATCGAAGCGGATGCCCAGCGCGAGCAGATCGATCGCGAGATTGCCCAGCCTCACGATGCCGAAGCGCGACACCGCGTACAGAAAGCCGATGAGCAGGTCGTCGGGCTCGAGCTCGTTGCGACCCTGGGCGCGCGCGCGCTCGATGGCGTGGCTGGTGGCCAGCAGCATGCGCTCAGGATCGTACAGAGGGTCCACAGCGGCACTCACTTGCGCGTCGTCAATGTCACTAAATTACGCTTGTTTTACTCCGTTGAAATCCCCAAGGCGAAGGATATTGGCGCGTGCAGGCCGTTCAATCGTCCAGCTTCAAGCCGGACTCCCGGACGAACTTCGCCCAGCGCTCGTACTCGGCCCGGACGTGGCGGTCGAGCTGCTCGCCGGTGCTGCCCACCACCTCGAAGCTGCCGGCGGCGAGCTTGCTGCGCACCTCGGGGTCCGCCAGCACCGCCTGGAAGTCCGCGCCGAGCTTCTGCACCGTGGCGCCCGGCGTGCCCGCGGGCACGAAGATCCCGATCCACGAATACGCCTCGAAGCCCGGAAATCCCGATTCGGCGACGGTTGGCACATCGGGCAGCTCGGGCAGGCGCCGCGCTCCGGTCACCGCCAGCGGCTTGATCCGGCCGGCCTGGATCTGGCCGCGCAAGGCCGCATGGCTCAGGAAGGTCATCTGCGAGGTGTTGGCGAGCACCGCCTGAACGGCCGGCCCGCCGCCGCCATACGGGACATGGAGGAGGTCCACGCCGGCCAGCCGCTGCAGGTTTTCGGGAATGAGGTGATTCAGCGACCCGACGCCCGTCGACGCGTAGTTGTAGCGGTTGGCCGGTTCGGTCCGTGCCCGGTCGAGGAACTGGCGCAGCGTGCTGCCCGGCACCGACGGGTGGGCGCCCAGCACCAGCGGGAAGCGCACCAGCAGCGTGACACCGGTGAAGTCCTTGAAGGTGTCGTAGGGCAGCTTCGGCTTGGCCACCGGATTGAGGGCGTGGTTGTCGAACGACACCAGCACGGTGTTGCCGTCGGGTGCCGCCCGGGCCACATGCTGGGTGGCTATCTGGCTTGCCGCCCCCGGACGGTTTTCGATCACCACCGGGCGGGCCAGCCGCTCGGCCAGCTTCGGCTGGATGATGCGGGCGACGATGTCGGTGCTGCCGCCGGGTGGAAAAGGCACCACCAGCATCAGCGGGCGCTCGCTGCCCTGGGCCGAAGCCCGGGCCCCGGCCAGACCGAGCAGGGCGCCGGTCAGCAGGGCGGTTGACTGGCGCAGGGCTGCGCGGCGTGTCGCGTTTTTCATGTTCATCCCATCCATTGGCTGACCGGCGCGGCGGCCAGTTCGAGCGGTTGCGTGACGATGTCCACCAGCGCCGGGCCGTCGTGGCGCAGGGCCTGCTGCAGCACGCCGTCGAGTTCGCGGGGATCTTCGACCCGCCACGACGCCATTCCCCAGGCCCGTGCAATGGCCGCATGGTCGGTGGGCCGGAAGTCGACCGAGAAGTAGCGCTGGCCGTAGCTGGCTCGCTGGCTCGCCTTGATCCATCCGTAGGACGCGTTCGAGAGCACCACCAGCAGCAGCGGCGCACCGGCGCGCAACACCGTTTCGAGTTCGCCCGCAGTAAAGCCGAAGCTGCCATCGCCCATGACGGCCACGCAGCGGGCC
>DAONCJ010000025.1:0-15533 GCA_035401985.1 Burkholderiaceae bacterium
CGATACTGGAAGGCGCTGACGCCCGAGGCCTTTGCTCAGGTGATCTCGGTCAACCTGAACGGCGTCGCCTTCTGCGTGGGCGCGGTGCTCCCGGCGATGCGGTCGGCCGGCCGCGGGTCGATCGCCGTGGTGTCGTCATGGGCTGGCTGGCGCTACACGACCTTTACCGGGGCGGCCTATGGCGCCAGCAAGATGGGTCTGTCCGCGCTGGTCGAGAGCATCAACGACCAGGAGGGACCCAATGGCATCCGTGCCTCCCTGGTGTGCCCGGGCGAAGTCGCCACGCCCATCCTGCGCTCGCGTCCGAAGCGACCGCCAGACGCGGACATCGCGCGGATGCTCAAGCCTGAGGACGTCGCGGACGCGATCGTCTACGCGATGAGTGCGCCGGCGCACGTCTGCCTGAACGAGATCGTGATCGCTCCGGTGTGGAACCGGATCTACACCGGGGCCGAGGATTTGAAGCCGCCGCGTTGACGGGCGGGGGTGGCGGCTGCCCGCTGCCCGGCGGGCGCTCTCCCCGTTGACGCGCCGCCCGCTGCCGCTGCCGCTGCCGCTGCCCGCCGTCCGGCCTCAGGCGGCCTCCGCCGGCACCGCGCGGGCCAGCAATTCGCGCCATTGCGCGTCGCTGTCCGGCCAGCCGCGCTCGCCGGCGCGCTGCAATTCACGCAGCACCTGGGCGATCTGCCAGGTGGGCGGTTGACCCAGGGCCGCCGGCACTTCGCGCCACAGCCGACGCAGCACGTTGTCGGGTACCTGAAAGCGCTGCGACAGCGCCTCGATCACCGAACGGTCCTGGCCGGCATCGATCGCACGGCGCAGCACCCCGGCCCAGTGAAGGCTGTGCGCGCTGGCGGTCCGGGCGACCAGCGAGCGCAGATCGTAGTGGCCGTCGCTGGGACTCCCGGGCGCCAGATCAAGTGGAACCAGGGTCTGTGCGAAGAAGGTCGCAAAACCCGGCAGCCGCGACAGCACATGGGCACGCGCCGCGCTGTGCCTCGGGTCGAGGTGAAGCCAGTTGTAGCACCCGAGGTGACGTCCGGCCCGGGTCTGGCCCAGCCGGGCCATGGTCATCGGATCGAGGCTCGATTCGAGCATCGACGCGACCCGGGTTTCGAACGCCTGTTCGCGCAGGTCGGCTGCACGCAGCGCCCTGCCGTAGAACGCGACATCGATGATGTCGTCGCGCAATGCCATCCGCAGCGCGGCCTGGAAGTCCGGGAAGCGCGTCTCGCGGTCGAACAGGCTGGATGGCACCTGCGATTCCAGGCGGTGCTCGGTGTCGAGGTGGCGAGACCAGTCGTCTTCGCGCTGTTCGAGCACGGTCAGCATTTCGGCGGCGAGGGTGCCGAACAGCGTGTCGAGCACTCGCGCCGCGTCCACGCCCTGCGCCTGATCGGCTGTGAGCAGTTCGACCAGCAGCTTGAGGGTGCGGTCCGACAGCAGAGACCGGAAGTCGTGAACCAGACCGTCGCGGTCGATGCCTACGAATCGGGCGTTCATGCCCCAGGCCCGGGCAAGCTGCGCAAAGATCGGATTGGCCATGAGCGACAGGCGCGAGGCGATCGGCAGCAGCAGCGCGAACACGCGCCAGTCGGACGAGGGGTTGTGCCACACCAGCGCACGCGGGCTGTGCAGGTAGACCCGGGCCAGGTGCGCGAGCTCGGGCCCGACGCAGCCTGCGTCCGACAGTTCTTCGTCGACGGCGAAGGCGTCGACCCGCACGGCTTGGAAGTCGGTCATGGAACAACGATGCGGGAACAGCGATGCGGCGACCCGCGGGTGCCGCCAGGGGCAGTCAGTCGGCCCGTTTGGCGACGAACAGGAGTCCGCCGCCGAACACGATGATCGCAGCCGCCATCAGCGCGCGGGCCACGGACCCGCCCCAGATGCCTTCGGCGGCAAAGAGAGTCCCCGCGGCGACCAGGAAGCGGGCGGTACCGGCAGTGCGCTGGGCGGGACTGAGCTCGGACATCGTGTCCACTTTACCTTAGAAGAGGGGCCGCTGGCGCTTGCCATGACGCAAGCGATGGCTTTCCTGGATGGTGATGATCCGGTCGCCCGGAAGTACATCGATTGTGTCGCCAGCGGCCACCCTGCCCTGACGGACGACAGAACAATAGGCGCCGGTGTAGCCGCTCTGGACCATCATCTTCGACGCCCACGAAAACGCCATCCGGATGTTGAACTTGAAGCACGGCGAGCGCGGGCTCTCGACGCGCAGCTCGACTTCGCCGATGCGCAGCCGGTCGCCCACCCACAGCTCGGGCTCGAGCAGACCCTGGATCAGCAGGTTCTCGCCCAGCGCACCCGGCTGCAGAGGCTCGTGTTGCCCGGCCTGCCCGCGCACCGTCTGCCAGAACGCGTAATGCTCCTGCGGATACAGATAGACGGCCTTGTCCAGTCCGCCATGCACGGTGAGGTCGACCACCTCGTCGCCCGCCAGGCCGAGCGGCCCGATCTGGACAGGAACGGGGTCGTCCAGCCGGCTGACCGCCTGCTTTGCAATGGCGCTCATGACCGGCACGGCCCGCTGGTCGGCGTCGCGCGCCGTCAGTGGCGCCGCGCGTCCGATGCAAACGGCCAGCACGCTTGGTTTGACCGTCATGGCGCCGTCCTTGTCAGGACCGACGGGTCGAAGTTCGCGCCGCAGATCAGCACCCCGACGCGCTCATCGGCCGCCGGCCGATAGGCGCCGCACACGAGCGCGGCGAAGGCGGTCGCGCCGCCCGGCTCGGCCGCGATGCGGGCCTCGCGCCACAGGGTCTGCTGCGCTTCGCGGACCGCCTCGTCAGCCACCAGCAGCGACTGTGCAATGTGCTGCCGGGCGATCGGAAACATCAGCGAGCCGATGCGGCGCGCGCCCAGCGAATCGGCTGCGATGCCGGACACCTCGACATCGACCGGCCGGCCGGCGGCCAGTGCCTCGTGCAGGGTCGGGCAGCCTTCGGTCTCGACCGCCACCACCTTCACCTGGCCCTGATACCAGGCAGCCATGCCGCCGATCAGGCCGCCGCCGCCCACGGCGACCAGCACCGTGTCCAGATCGGGCGCCTGATGCTGCCACTCGCGCGCCACTGTGCCCTGGCCGGCCAGCGTGGCCGGGTGGTCGTAGGCATGCGACTCCAGCGCCCCGGTGGCCTCGCGGAATGCGTTGCAGGCGGCCAGCGCGTCGGCGTAGGCGGCGCCGCCCAGATGCACATCGGCGCCCAGCGCGTGCAGGCGCTCCTGCTTGGCCAGCGGGGTGTGTTGCGGCACGAAGATGTGCGCGGGCACATTCAGGCGACGCGCTGCCAGGGCGACCGCAATGCCGTGGTTGCCCCCGGACGCCGCGGCCACGCCGGCCGGCGGCATGGGCGCCGACAGCAGACGGTTGAAGGCGCCGCGCGCCTTGAAGGTGCCGCTTTCCTGGAGGTACTCGAGCTTGAGGTTCACAGCTGCCCCCTGCCAGGAAAAGTCCATGCAGGGGGTGATGCGGACATGGGGCGCAATCCGGCGCGCGGCGGCGACGATCTCGGCCGGCCAGGCGACGGGGGAGGACGTATGGGGCATGGAGGCTCCCGTGTGATCGGTCGGGTGGCGGCGCGCGGCGACCTGGCGCGGGGCGCCGGCGTGGCCGCGCAGGGCGGGGAAATCAGTCGGTCAGCAGGACCAGTCCTGGCAGATCGACGCCCGACAGGCGGGTTTCCCAGCGCTGCCCCGGACGCAGCGGCTGGGCGTCGGTCAGGGTGCCGGTGGTGATCACGGAATGCGGGGGAAGGCGGATACCACGGCTCAGCAGTTGGCCCACCAGGTGAGCAAGTGCTTGCACAGGTCCATCCAGGACCGCGCTTCCCAGACCCTGTGCCACCGGTTTGCCGTCGCAAAAAAGGTCCAGCTGCAGTTCGCTCAACTGCGCCGGCGTGCTGACGATGGATCGCGGCTGGCGAGGTCCGATGTGCAGTGCGCCGTGCAGGCCCAGGGCGGCGGTGGCCTGGGCTGCATCGAGCCGCCATTCAGGCCACGGACTGCAGACGATCTCGACCCCATGGGCGATCCACCCGATGCACTCGAACACGTGGCCCGGTTCCGCGCTGTCGGGGCTGCGGTCCAGTTCGAGAACGATTTCGGGTTCGAGGCGGGGCAGGCTGTAGCGGGCGCAGGTCACGCGCGTGAGCGGCTGGGTGAGCTGTGTGACAGTGCTGTCCCAGACCGGGGCCCAGATGGGCTGATTCACCCCGTAGATCGGCCAGATGCTGCGGTTGGTGAAGCCGATCTTCATCCCGAGCTCGCGCTCGCCGCGCGCGCGCCGCAGCGCATTCACTTCATTCTGAAGGGCGAGGCCGGCGTCCGGATCGGTCAGTTGAAAAGCGGCCGGATCGAGCACGGCGCCGTTGTCCCAGGCCGCCAGCAGCGACCGGGCCCGGGCACTGCTCATTCGGCGCCGTTGGCGGTCGCGTGGAGCGCCGTGGCATTGATGCGAAAGAATCGGCCCTGGCGGTCCATGTCGATCAGCATGCCCTCGCGCCGGAAGGCGGCGACGGTGCGGCTGGCGGTTTCGGTGGTGATGCCCAGCATGGCGCCGACGTCTTCGCGCGGGGGCAGCATCAGCTGGCTGGTGACGTCACTGCCGACCAGGCGCAGCAGCAGCCGTGCCAGACGCTGGCGGGCGTTTCCCGAGGCGAGATCGGCGATGAAGTCGTCGGCGGTCTTGAGCGCCTGATGCCACTTGCGCACCAGCTGCTGATGCAGCCGCGGCGACTCGTTCTCAAGGCGCTGAATGACGCCCAGCGGAATGCGGCAGGCCTGCACCTCGGTGACCGCGATGGCAGTGGAGTCGTACGAGGCGTTGGCGGTGGTTTCGAGGCCCGCAATGTCGCCCGGCCCGATCAGCCGGATGATCCGCTGGGAGCCATCAGACTGATAACGCACCAGCTTGACCAGCCCCTTGCGCACGGTGAAGACATATTCGCCCTGGGAGCCTTCGGCGAACAGCGTGGTGTGCGCGTCGGCGACCATGTCGTGAATCGGCTGATTGATCAGCTGAAAGTCTTCGGTGATCAGATTGGCGAACAACGACTGGTCGCGCATGCCGCACGAAGAACAGTCGTTTTCCTGCATGGGATGAATCTTGACGTGCATGGGTGGCTTGACATTTGTCAATGGCGTGAGCCGATTATCCACTCAATTTCACGAGAGTGCAGCGAATAATGCCTTTGCCGGCTTACCAGTTCGCGCCTTCGTCGCCGCCTGTGCCAGGGCGCTGTTCGCGGGCCAGCAGGGCGGCCAGGCGCTCGCGCCCCTCATTGGCCAGGGCGACGTATCGTGCGTCGTTGTCGGCCTCGAGAGCCGCCTGCTCGCGCAGCAGGGCTTCGTCGTGCCGGCGAAAGCGCTCGACGGCCAGGCGTGCCTGGTACGGATGTTCACCCAGTGCCACGAGCGCCGCCTGCGCGGCCTGCAGCGAGGCGCCGAAGGTTTCGCGAACGACCGGCACGCCTTCGCGCACCAGATCGATCGCGTCGAGCCGTCCGTGCACGCGGGCCACCATCTGCACGTCGGGATAGCGTTCGCGCACGTGGCGCGCGGTGGCCAGAACCGCCGCTGGGTCGTCCATCGCCAGCACGAGCAGCCGGGTGCTGGCCACGCCTGCGGCTTCGAGCACATCGGGGCGGGACGCGTCGCCATAGTGGGCGCGAAAGCCGAAGCGGCGCAGCAGGTCGACCTGGTTGGGATCATGATCGATGATCGTCACGCTGCAGCCACGGCCCATCAGGGTGCGGGCGACGATCTGACCGAAGCGGCCCACGCCGGCGACGATGACCGGATTGCGCTCGTCGATCGGATCGGCCGAGCGCTTGCGCCCGGGCGACAGGTGCGGGCGAACCCAGCGCTCGAAGGCCAGGAACAGCAGCGGGGTGGACAGCATCGAGACCGCCACGACCGCATTGGCCAGCGCGCCCAGGCGCGGCTCGAGCACACCGCTGGCCGCAGCCGGCCCGATCAGCACGAAGGCGAACTCCCCCACCTGCGAAATCGACAGGGCGAAGATCCATGAGTCCTCGCGCGACAGGCGGAACAACCGCGCCAGCAGCAGCAGCACCGCCAGCTTGATGGCGACCACCGCCAGCGCCAGTGCAGCCACCCGCAGCGGCGACGACAGGATCAGGCCGACGTCGATCGACATGCCGACTGCGATGAAGAACAGGCCGAGCAGCAGGCCCTTGAAGGGGTCGATGTCGACTTCCAGTTCCATCCGGTATTCGGAGTCCGCAAGCAGCACGCCCGCGACGAAACTGCCGAGGGCCATCGACAGGCCGACCGCCTGCGTCAGCCAGGCGCTGCCAACGATCAGGAACAGCGCGAAGGCGATGAAGATCTCGCGCATGCCGATCGCGGCGATCCAGCGCAGCACCGGGCGCAGGGCGAGGCGTCCGACCAGCACCATGGCGCCGATCACCAGCACCGCCTGCCCCAGCCGGATCAGCGAAAAGCCGTCCTGCGCAGTGGCGCTGGGCGCCAGCGAAGCGAGCACGAGCAGCAGTGGAATCACTGACAGGTCCTGGAACAGCGCCACCGCGAAGGCCGACTGGCCGGCCTCGGTCTTCGTCAGGTTGCGTTCGGCCAGCAGCTGCAGCGCGATGGCGGTCGAGCTCATCGCGGCGGCCATGCCCAGCACGATGGCGGCGCTGCGGGTCTGGCCCAGGACCGCCGCCAGCGCAATCACCGCCGCGATCGTCAGCCCCACCTGCAGCGCGCCCAGGCCGAATATCGCCCGGCGCAGGGACCACAGCCGCTGCGGGTTGAGCTCGAGGCCGACCAGGAACAGCAGCAGCACCACGCCGAACTCGGAAACCTGGGCGACCACCGCCGGGTCGCTGACAAGGCGTGCTCCCCAGGGGCCGATCGCGGTGCCCGCGACGAGGTAGCCCAGCACCGAGCCGAGTCCCAGCTTGTGGAAGATCGGCACGAACAGCGCGGCCGCGCCGAAGTAGACGAGGGCCTGCAGGAGATAGTCGGTGTGGTGCATTCGAGGGCGGTGCCGAGGGTTCAGAGCGCCTGCAGCCAGGCGCGGTAGGCGGCGGCTGCAGCGTCGATATCCGCAGGGGCCAGGCGGTCGGCGTCCGGCGTGACAAAGGGGTCGAGCCAGCGCATCGAGCACAGAGTGGCGGTGCGGTGCAGCGGCGTCAGAAACTCGGCCAGGGTGTGCCGATGCAGACCCTCAGCGGTGTAACTCGCCGGCTGCCCGCCGGTGGAAAGTGCGTGGGCCCAGCGCTTGCCCTGCAGCCGGGTGCCCCCGGGGCCGTACGCCCAGCCCTGCAGCAGCACATGGTCGATCCAGTGCTTGAGCAGTGCCGGCACGCTGTACCAGTAGAGCGGGTGCTGCAGAACGATGGTGTCGTGGGCCGCGAGCGCGGCCTGCTCGGCGGGCACGTCGATGAAGAAGTCGGGGTACGCGCCGTACAGGTCGGTCGTCGTCACGTCGGGAAGGCCGCGAGCCGCCGCGAACAGGGCGGCATTGACGCGCGAATGGGGCAGGTCGGGATGGGCACAGACGATCAGCACGGACATCGGGGGATCATAGAGCCTGGGCGCCGGCGCCGTGCGGACCGTCGACTTCATCACCACTTGGGCACACAATCCCCGCCCCGGGTTGCCGTCATGCGAAAAGCCGTGACTTAGTGCGTTGAAGCCGCCGTTCGTCGATGTCATCTTGCCTGACCCACAGCCGGCCAGACGGCAGCTTGGCCGGGCGGTGTAAAATCGCGGGTTTCGCTGACAGTCTGGCGTGCTGAACAAGACACAGCACCACTGCCACAGCTTTCCGCGCCACGGGCGGGCCATCAGGCCCAAGCCGTGAGGCGAGGGGGCGCGGGACCCGATTCTGGATAAGACGGAGCTTTGCATGAACCATCCCAATGCGGCGGCGATTCAAGCCGGTGCGCCGGCGCCCCTTTCGGCGGGCCTCGCAACCAGCCGAGCCGCCCACGGTGACGCCCGGGCCCTTTCGGGCGCACCCGATTACGTTCAGCACACCGGATTGATCGAGTGGGTGGCGGGCCTGGCGGCGCTCACGCAGCCAGACCGCATCTGCTGGGCCGACGGCTCGCAGGCCGAGTACGACAGGCTTTGCGGCGAAATGGTCGCAGCCGGCACGATGCGCAAGCTCGACCCGGTCAAGCGGCCCAACTCGTATCTGGCCTGGTCCGACCCCAACGACGTCGCCCGGGTGGAGGACCGCACTTACATCTGTTCCGAGCGCGCCGAAGATGCCGGGCCGACCAACAACTGGGTCGCCCCTGACGACATGCGCGGCACCCTGAACGGACTGTTTGCCGGCTGCATGCGCGGACGCACCATGTACGTGGTCCCGTTCTCGATGGGGCCGCTGGGCAGCCCCATCGCGCACATCGGCGTCGAGGTCTCCGACAGCCCCTATGTCGTGGTCAACATGCGCATCATGACCCGCATGGGGCGGGCCGTGTTCGACGTGCTCGGCGAGGACGGTCATTTCGTCCCCTGCGTGCACAGCGTGGGCGCGCCGCTGACCCCCGGCCAGAAGGATGTGCCGTGGCCCTGCAATCCCACGAAGTACATCGTGCACTTCCCTGAAACCCGCGAGATCTGGTCGTACGGCTCGGGTTACGGCGGCAATGCGCTGCTGGGCAAGAAGTGCTTTGCCCTGCGCATCGCCTCGAACATGGGCCGCCAGGATGCGCTGTCCGGCGGCATCGGCTGGCTCGCCGAGCACATGCTGATCCTGGCTGTCACCTCGCCCGAGGGCAAGACGTCTCACGTCGCTGCCGCCTTCCCGTCGGCCTGCGGCAAGACCAACTTCGCCATGCTCATTCCCCCCAAGGGCATGGACGGCTGGACCGTGCGCACGATCGGCGACGACATTGCCTGGATCAAGCCGCAGGCCGATGGCCGGCTCTACGCGATCAACCCGGAAGCGGGCTTTTTCGGCGTGGCGCCGGGCACCAGCGTCAAGACCAATCCCAATTGCATCGCCTCGGTGGCCAGCAACACCATCTTCACCAATGTTGCGCTGACCGACGACGGCGACGTCTGGTGGGAGGGTCTGTCCGAGCCGCCGGCGCATCTGCTCGACTGGCAGGGCCGCGACTGGACGCCCGACATCGCCCGCGCCAACCCGGTCAACGGCAAGCCGCGGCCGGCCGCACATCCCAACTCGCGCTTCACCGTCAGCGCGGCGCAGTGCCCGTCGATCGATCCCAACTGGGACAACCCGGCGGGCGTGCCGATCGACGCCTTCATCTTCGGCGGGCGGCGTTCCACGACGGTGCCGCTGGTGACCGAGGCGCGCAGCTGGGAAGAAGGCGTCTACATGGCGGCGACCATGGGGTCCGAGACCACCGCCGCGCAGGCCGGTGCCACCGGCGTCGTCCGCCGCGATCCTTTCGCGATGCTGCCCTTCTGCGGTTACAACATGGCCGAATACTTCGGCCACTGGCTCGACCTCGGGCATCGTCTGCAGGTCGGGGGCGCCAAGCTGCCCCGCATCTTCTGCGTCAACTGGTTCCGCACCGACGAGAACGGCAAGTTCGTTTGGCCGGGTTTCGGCGACAACATGCGCGTGCTGGCGTGGATGCTCGGCCGCATCGAAGGCAAGGCGCAGGGCGTTGAACACGTTTTCGGCACCACGCCGAACTACGAAGACCTCAACTGGACCGGCATCGATTTTCCCCGTGCCTCGTTCGAGCGCATCACGTCGATCGACAAGGCGGCCTGGCAGCAGGAGCTCACCCTGCACACCGAGCTGTTCACCCAGCTTTCCCATGGCCTGCCCAAAACCCTCGAGCGCGTGCGCGGGCAGCTGCAGGCACGCCTGGGGAACTGAGCGAGCAGGATCGTCGCAAACCACAGGCCGGCTCGTCGCCGGCCTTTTTTTTGTGACGGCCCTGTTATCTGAACGAGGCGCAACCGACACTGAGCTTTGATGCGTTCGCATTCTGAGCGAGCGATCATCGGTGCAACGATTGCCGCAAAGGCGCCAGACACCCATGAATCTGAACGATCTGCTGGGAGCCTACCGCCGTCACTGCGAGGAACAGTGGTCGAGCGATGAGCGAGCCGCCTGGTGCGCCGAGCTTTCACGGGTGCGGGCCAGCGGCGTGTGTGCCACGGCATTGAAGGCGGGTGATCTGGCTCCTGACATCCGGGTGCCTGCGCTCTCGCGGCGGCTGGGAGCTGCGCCCACGACACTGTACCGGCTGCTGAATGCCGGTCCGCTGGTGCTCAAGTTCATTCCCGGGCGTGCGTGTCCCTACACCACGCTGGAGCTGCGGGCCTATCAGCGCATCTTCGAACACCTGAAGTCCCATGGCGGGCAGTTGCTGGCCGTGTCGGCCAGCGATGCCGAGGACGCGGCGCTTCACCGGGCCCGCGATGCGCTGAGTTTTCCCGTGGTGGCCGATCCCGAAGGGGATGCCGCTCGGCGCTTCGGGGTGCTGGTGCCGGGGGCGCCGCGCGCGGGGCCCGCGCCGGCGGGTCCGGCCGTCTGCGCTGGCGTCATGGTCTTGCCGGCAACCTTCGTGATCGGCGTCGATCGCCGGATCGTGTTTGCCTTCGTGGATCCGGACCCCCGCCAGCGCGCCGAGCCTGCGCTCGTCGCGCGCGTCATGACAGGCACCGAGACGTCGGCATAGCACGGGTTTGGTCCGCGGGTTTACAGTGGATGGTTTCCGATCCACCCGCGACCCGGAGTCCGATATGAGTGCATTCCCCAATCCCGCCAGCGTGCGGGTAGTCGCCCCGGCGGCGGCGGCGGTTCACAGCGCGGCCGCACAGCGCGACATGACCTATCACCTTCACCCGTCGAGCAATCTCGCCGCGGTGCAGTCCGAGGGCCCTCTGGTAATTTCGCGCGGCGACGGGGTGTATGTCGTCGACGAACATGGCAAGCGCTACATCGAGGGCATGGCCGGCCTTTGGTGTGCCGGACTGGGCTTCTCCGAGCGCCGCCTTGCCGAGGCCGCGCACCGGCAGATGCTCGAGCTGCCCTTCTATCACTCGTTTTCGGGCAAGGTGCCCGAAATCTCGACCCTGCTGGCCGAGCAGGTGATGGCGGTGGCGCCGGAAGGTCTGGCACGGGTGTTCTTTGCCAATTCGGGGTCCGAGGCGAACGACTCGGCCGCGAAGCTGGTCTGGTACTACAACAACGCGCTGGGCCGCACGGCCAAGAAAAAGATCATCTCCGCAAGAAGGCCTATCACGGTGTGACGGTGGCTTCAGGCAGCATGACCGGCCTGGCCTTCGCGCACACCGACTGGGACCTGCCGGCGCCGCGCATGCTGCACACCGGCACGCCGCACTACTGGCGTGAGGGAAAGCCGGGCGAGTCCGAAGAGGCGTTTTCAGCGCGGCTGGCCGATGAGCTCGAGGCCCTCATCCAGGCCGAGGGGCCCGACACCATCGGCGGGTTCATTGCCGAGCCGGTGATGGGCGCGGGGGGCGTGCTGGTTCCGCCCGCCGGCTATTTCGAGCGGGTTCAGGAGGTGCTGGCGCGCCATGACATCCTGTTCATCGCGGACGAAGTGATCTGCGGCTTCGGCCGCACCGGGCAGATGTTCGGCAGCCAGACCTACGGCATCCGCCCCGATATTCTCACCTGCGCCAAGATGCTGACCAGCGGCTACCAGCCGATGTCGGCCATGATGGTCACGCCGCGCATTTTCGAAGCCCTTGTGCACCAGTCCCAGAAGCTGGGCGTGTTCGGCCATGGCTTCACGTATTCGGGCCACCCGGTGCCCGCTGCTGTGGCGCTGGAGACTCTGGCCATCTACCGCGAACGCGACATCCTCGGGCATGTGCGGGCCATGGCGCCGCACCTGCAGGACGGGTTGCGTGCGCTGGGCGAGCATCCCCTGGTGGGCGAGGCGCGCGGAGTCGGTCTGATCGGTGCGCTCGAGCTGGTCCGCGACAAGCGGGACCGCAGCTCCTTTGATGGCAAGGCGGGCGTGGGCGCAAAGGTGGTGGCCAACGCGCAGCGGCGCGGCGCGATCGTGCGCTCGCTGCCCGGGGACATCATCGCCTTCTCGCCGCCGCTGATCATCCAGCCCCACGAAATCCGCGAGCTGCTGGACGCGGTGAAGGGTGCGCTCGACGACACCTGGGCGCAGACGCGCAATCTGTGATGGGTGTCGGGGCCCGCGGGGCGGGTCCCGGGTCACAGGGCGCCGCCCCGCGCCGTGGACTGGCGCAGCCGCGCCGCGTGCTGCCGCAGCCGTGCCCTGGTCTGGCGCAGCCGCGAAGAAGTTCAGCCCGGTGGCGTCGGCTGGCGCCGCAGGTACCAGCCTTCGTCGAACAGCTTCACCGCTCCGGGCACATACACCACCAGCACGGTGACGATCATGCCTTCGAGCCATGCTTCGCCGCTGGCCAGCAGCAGCGCATAGGGCAGGAAGGCGTCCAGAAAATCACGCTGCGGGTGGGGTGCGAGCCGGGCGTACAACGACGCCGACGTGAGGATCTGCAGCATATAAGAGCCGAGCAGTCCGAACAGGCCGCAGCCCAGCAGGAATACGAACAGGTTGCGCGGAAGCAGCCGCTTGCACGCCTGCACGATCGTCCACATCACCCAGACCGGCATCACACCGCACACCAGCATCCGCAGCCCCCAGCTGTGCAGGCTGTGGAGGGGAGGGAGCCCAGCGGGCGGCGAATCGAGCAGCGGCGCGATCAGCAGCACTCCTGCCATCGACAGCAGCGCGCGCGGGTAGCCCACCAGCAGCGCGAGAAAGGCTGAGCCCAGGTACTGCACCTGCAGCCCGGATTCCAGCGAGACGCCCATCCGCTGCCCCAGCAGCACGGCCGCCGTGGCCAGGGCCCAGACCGCGTGTTCGAAGGTGCTGCCTCCCCAGCGCGCCCGTCGCGCCGCTTCCAGCAGCGCGAGCAGGGCCGCCAGTGTGGTCGTCCAGGCCACGGCCTCGGAGAGGGGATAGGCAAACATGACCGCGGACCGCCCGGTTCAGCGCGATGAAAGCTGGTGGGCCTGAAGGATCGCCGCCAGCAGACTGCGCGGATCGGCCAGGCCGGTTCCGTGCTCGCCCGGCTGCCCTGCGATGTCGAAGGCGGTGCCGTGGTCGGGGCTGGTGCGCACGAAGGGCAGGCCGATGGTGATGTTCACGCCTTCGTCCAGCCCCATGTACTTGACGGGGATCAGGCCCTGGTCGTGGTACATGGCGATCACCACGTCGAACTGCTTGAAACCGCGCGCCCGCATGAACACGGTGTCGGGCGCGTAGGGCCCCTGCGCATCGATGCCTTCGGTGCGGGCGCGTGCGATCACGGGCGCGATCAGATCGATCTCCTCGCGCCCGAACAGTCCCGATTCGCCGGCGTGCGGATTGACCCCTGCGACTGCGATGCGCGGCGCGTCGATCCCCATCCGGGTCAGCGCCCCGTGGGTGATGCGCAGCGTCTCGAGAATCCCGTCCGCCGACAGCGCATCGAGTGCGGCGCGCAGCGCAAGGTGGATCGTGACCAGCACGGTCCGCAGCTCGTTGTTGGCCAGCATCATGCGCACGGGCACGTCACCGGCCAGATGCGCGAGCAGCTCGGTATGGCCGGGCCAGTGATGGCCGGCGAGGTGCAGCGCTTCCTTGGCCAGCGGTGCGGTCACGATGGCGCGCACTTCACCGCGCAGTGCCAGTTCGGCGGCACGGCAGACGTAGCGGTAGGCGGCCTCGCCGCCCTCGGCCCGCAGGGCGCCCTGCGCAAGGTCTTCAGGCAGGGCGGTGGTGGCAATCACCGGAACGGCATCGCTGAAGGCGCTCAGCGGGTCGGCCGGATCGGCGAGGACCGCCTGGTTGCGCAGGGCGCCTGGGCTGGCGATCGGCTGGATGGACAGTCCCAGGCGCAGCCGTTCGGATTCCCGGCGCAGCAGCCCCACATCGCCAATGACCACGCACGCAGCGGGCAGGCCGGCTGCAAAGGCCTTGAGGACAATCTCGGGCCCGATGCCACAGGGGTCGCCGAGCGTGATGGCAATCGGACGGCGGGCCGCCATGCCGCTGGCATGGGGCGCGCCCTCGGCCTGCACCGAAGGGTTCGTCATGGAATGGCTCAGTGTGCGCATCAGCGCTGCGCAGCGGCAAGAACCGCGCCCAGCAGCACCGCCGCACCGGCCGCCAGGTCGGCCGGCTGGGCGTTCTCGATCTCGTTGTGGCTGATCCCGCCCTCGCAGGGCACGAAGATCATCGCGGTGGGACAGGTCCGGGCCACATAGACCGCGTCGTGACCCGCGCCGCTGGCGATCCGGCGCACGGAATGGCCCAGCCGCGCGGCCTCGGCTTCGATGCCTTCGACGAGCACCGGGTCGAATGCGCAGGGCGGGAAATACACGACCTCGCGCAGGTCGATCGCGACCCGCTCCTCATCGGCGATCCGGGCGACTTCGGTGTGCAGCCGGGCCACCATGGCGTCCAGCGTCTGGTCGCGTGCATTGCGGAAATCGATGGTGAGCTCGACCCGGCCGGGGATGACGTTGCGCGAATTGGGATGCACGAACATCTGGCCGACCGTGCCACGGGCGTAGTCGGGCGCCTCGGCGGCGATGGTCCGCACCAGCTGCACCACCCGCGAGGCCGCCAGCAGGGCGTCGCGGCGCATTGGCAGGGGCGTCGGACCCGCATGGGCGTCCTGGCCGGTCACCGTCGCGTCGAACCAGCGCTGTCCCAGAGCCCCCTCCACCGCGCCGATGGTGATGCCTTCGGCCTCGAGCACCGGGCCCTGCTCGATGTGCGGTTCGAAGTAGGCGGCGAACCGGGGCGCCGTGTCGCTGCCGGCATAGCCGATGGCGGCCAGTGAGCTGGCGACGCTGACACCGTCGCGGTCGACCTGCGTCAGGCAATGGTCCAGCGTGAAGGCGCCGGCGTAGACGCCGGAGCCCATCATCACCGGCGTGAAACGGGTGCCTTCCTCGTTCGTCCAGATGGCCACGCAGATCGGGCGCTCGGTCTGCAGGCCGGCGTCATTGAGCGCCCGGATGACTTCCAGTCCCGCCAGCACGCCGTAGTTGCCGTCGAAGCGTCCGCCGGTGGGCTGGGTGTCGACATGGCTTCCGACCGCCACCGGTAAATCTGACTGATTTGCGCTGGAGCGGGCCTGCGGGCCGGGTCCGTCCATGCCGTTGCCGCGGCGTCCCGGGCGCACGCCGAAGACATTGCCGATCGCATCGATGCGGATGTCGCAACCGGCTTCGCGCAGCCAGCCGACCACACGGTCGCGACCCTGGCGGTCGAGGTCGGTCAGGGCAAGACGGCACACACCGCCTTTGGGCGTGGCGCCCAGCCGGGCCAGGTCCATCAGGCTGGCCCACAGCCGGTCCGGGTTGATGCGGGGAAGCGAGGAGGTCTGGGGAAGGGCTGACATGGATCTGCTCCGGTGGACGGGTGCGGTGGGGCGATGCGAGTGGAGGCTATGCAGGTGGAGGCGATGCGGGTGGAGGCGATGCGGGTGGAGGCGATGCAGGTGGAGGTGATACGGGGGAGTCGATACGGACCGAGGGGCGCGTGGACGATCGGTCGATCGGT
>DAONCJ010000026.1:0-15385 GCA_035401985.1 Burkholderiaceae bacterium
GGAATTCCGACTTCTGGCGGCTGGTGGCTTCGGCACGTTCCTTGGCCTCGCGCAGTTCCTGCTCGGTCTTTTTCCACTGCGTGATATCGCGCACCACGGCACAGAAGGCAGCTTGCGACTTCCGCGCCTGCAGCTTGCCGATGGTCTGGCCGGTGGCCGGGTCCCAGACGTCCTGTTCGCGGCGGCCTTCGCCGCTCAGGAACTGGCCGTCAATGTAAAGCGCGAGGGTTTCGTACATGGAAGTCTCCTGGGCTGGCGGGTGCAAGATGAGCCCGACAGCATAGCGCCAACCGCCGGATGCGAGGGTCGGGCGATTCGGCCGGATCCGGTACGGGAGACTTGCTGGCGGCGCAGCACAGCGACCACACTGGGGGCTGCCCCGTTCCACGGTCAGCCCTCCTCTGTGTCGTCACCGCCGTCGTCACCACCGTTGCCACCACCGTTGCCACCCCAGTCGTCCCCCGCCCCGTCATCTGTGCCCTCGTCCCCCGCTGAACCACGCCCTGTCGATGCGCAGGCGGGTCCCCGCCTGGCCCCGATCACAGCCCTGATCGTCACGCTGTCGGTGCAGATGATCGCGACCGTCGCCATGACCAGCCCGTCGGTGCTGGCGCCGGTGATCGCGGGCGAGATCGGCGTCGGCGCCCAGCATGTCGGCTGGCTGGTCAGTCTGGCCTATCTCGCGGCGATGCTGTCGGGGCTGAATGGCGGCTGGATGGCCCTGCGCTATGGAGCGGTGCGCACGAGCCAGGGCGCCCTGGCGGCGTCGGCCGCCGGGATGTGCCTGATGGCCGCCGGCCATCCGCTGCTGCTGCTGCCAGGCGCACTGCTGCTCGGGGCCGGCTACGGCCTGACCAATCCGCCGGCTGCCGACATCCTCAGCAGGCACTCGCCGCCGGCGCGCCGCGGGCTGTTCTTCTCGATCAAGCAGACGGGCGTGCCGCTGGGGGTGGCGCTCGCTGGACTCGCGATGCCGGCACTGCTCGCGCTGATGCACTGGCCGCGCGCGGTGCTGGTGCTGGCGGCGCTGATTGCGCTGACGACGCTGGCCATCGGACCGACCGCGCGCCGGCTCGATCCGGCGCGTCAGGCCGGCGCATCCGGCGGACCGCCGCCATCGTCCGTCATCGGCCCGGCTCCCGGGTTGCTCGAACTGGTGCGTACGCGACTGATCGCGCCTTTGCGTGAAGTGATGGCCTTCCCGCCCACCCGCCAGCTCGCGATCACCTCGCTGGTCTATGCGTTCACCCAGGTAAGCTTTCTGACCTTCCTGGTGTCGATGCTGAAGATCGAGCACCACTACACGCTTGCGCTGGCGGCCAGCCTGCTTGCGGCATCGCAGGCAGCCAGCGTGGTGGCCCGGATCGGCTGGGGGCATGTCGCCGACCGGTGGATCGACCCGACCCGCCTGCTCGGCATGCTGGGACTGGCGATGGCGGCCAGCATGCTGATGCTCGGGCTGGCGCCCACGGACACGCCACGCCTGGCGATGCTCGCCGTCACGATCGCCTGCGCGGCGACTGCCGTGTCATGGAACGGTGTCTACTTCGCCGACCTGGTCCGCCACGTGGCACCCGACAAGGTGGCGCAGACCACGGGCGCCACCCAATTCCTGACGTTTCTGGGCGGCATGAGCGGCACCGCCGCGTTCGCCGGGCTGGTCAGCCTGACCGGAAGCTACTCGACGGTATTCAGCGGGCTTGCGCTGCTGCCGGGAATCACCGGCGTGGTGCTGCTGGTTGCCGGCAGACGCCGGACCTGACGTTCGCGCGACAAGGGGGGCGGAAGACTAGCGGACGCCGGAAAGCGCGCGCCAGACCTGCTCGGAGGTGACCGGCATCTGGACCGGATGGGCACGGGTATCGACCCCGGCTCGCGCCAGCGCATCGACCACCGCATTGACCACCGCCGGTGTTGCCCCGATCGTGCCCAGCTCGCCCACGCCTTTGACGCCGAGCGCGTTGTTCAGGCACGGGGTGGACTCGTCCATTTCCGTCTTGAAGGGCACGCGCATCTCGGCCCGCGGCATGGCGTAGTCGAGGAAGCTGCCGCTGAGCATCTGGCCCGATTCGCGGTCGTAGATCACCCGTTCGCACAGCGCCTGGCCGATTCCCTGCAAGGCTCCGCCGTCGAGCTGACCGCGCACGATGGTGGGGTTGACCACCCGTCCCACATCGTTGACGGACGAATACGCGACCACCTCGGTGTCGCCGGTGTCGGGATCGATCTCGACCTCGACGACATGGCAGCCATTGGGCCAGGTCGGGCCGGCCACCGTGCTGCTGGAATCGATGTAGATGCGCTGATCCGGCTGGCGCGCGGCCAGATCGAACAGGCCGATGCTGCGGTCGGTGCCGACCACGCGGAACACGGTCTCGGTGTATTCGATGTCTGGCTCGCCCACTTCGAGCGCCTCGGCGGCCAGTGCCCTGGCGCGCGTGATGGTGCGCTCGGAGGCGACTGTGACAGCCGTGCCGCCGGTGAACAGCGAGCGCGAGCCGGCGCTGCCGAATCCCACCGCCAGATCGGTGTCGCCCTGCACGACCCGGATGCGCTCGATCGGCACGCCGAAGATGTCGACCGCAAGCTGGGCATAGGTGGTGGCCAGCCCCTGGCCCATGGCCTGGGTTGCCGAGACCAGCTCGATGATGCCGTCGGGCTTCACGGTGACCGTGACCCGTTCTTCGAAGGCATTGCCGCCGGTCCATTCGAGGAAGGTGGCCAGACCGAGGCCGCGCAGCCTGCCGCGGGCCTTCGACTGGGCAGCACGTGCCGGGAAGCCGGCCCAGTCGGCCAGTGCCAGCCCCTGATCGAGGACTTTCTCGAACTGGCCGCTGTCGTAGACCTGCCCCATCGCGTTCTTGTAGGGCATCTGCTCGGGCCGCACCATGTTGCGACGGCGCAGCTCGGCGCCATCGACGCCGAGCTGACGGGCCGCCGCATCCATCAGGCGTTCGATGATGTAGATCGATTCGGGACGACCGGCGCCGCGGTAGGCCCCGGTGGGCGCGGTGTTGGTGAGCACCGCCTTGAAATGGAAGTCGATCAGGTTGATGTCGTAGATGCTGGGCAGAACCCACGGCCCGATCATCGCCTGGATGGCCACACCGGTGGGCGTGGCGAACGCGCCCACGTTGGCCAGCGAATGCACCCGGAAGGCCTGGATGCGGCCGCCGGCATCGAATGCAAGTTCCGCCCGGCTGAGCACATCGCGCCCATGAATGGCCGCGAGGAATTCTTCGCTGCGCTCGGCGACCCAGATCACAGGGCGGGACAGCTTGCGGGCGCAGAAGGCGACCACCGCATCTTCGGGATACAGGCCGGTCTTCATGCCGAAGCCGCCACCGACGTCGCCAACCAGCACGCGGATCTTGTCCTGCGGGCAGCCCAGCACCGTGTCGGCCAGCAGATTGCGCACCCCGGCCGGCATCTGGCTGCTCATGCGGATGGTGATGCGATCGGTGGCCCTGTCGTGGGAGGCCAGCACCGTGCGCGGCTCGATCGAGGCCGGTGCCAGCCGCTGGTTCACCAGCGGGTCGAGCGCAACGACATGCGCGGCGGCTGCGAACACCGCATCGACCGCCTTCGCATCGCCATAGCGGGCCTCGGCGGCGATGTTGTCGGGCGCTGCCGGCCAGACGATCGGCGCGCCGGGGGCCACGGCATCGCTCAGTGCCGTGACGGCAGGCAATTCCTCGACGTCCAGCGCGATGGCCTCGATGGCGTCGCGTGCCTGCTCGCGGGTTTCGGCGATGACCGCCGCGACGGCTTCGCCAGAAAATCGGATGACGTCCAAAGCGAGCGGAAACCGCGGCGGCGAGACAGCGCCCGAACCGTCGGCGCGCTTGAACATGGCGGCATGCGGCAGAGGCTTGACGCCCGCTGCGACGAGGTCCTGCGACGTGACCACCGCCACCACTCCCGGCAGCGCAAGCGCCGCGCTGGTGTCGATCGAGACGATGCGCCCATGAGCATAGGGGGAACGCAGGAAGGCGAGCACCAGGGTGCCCGGCCCCGCCATGTCATCGGTGAACTGACCCTTCCCCAGCAGCAGACTTGCATCTTCGACCCGGCGAACCGCTTGACCACTGCCGAACCGTACTGCGACGCCTGCTGCTTCACTCATCGTTGCTTCCTCAAATTGATTGGCTTACCAGTCGATGGTCTGAGCCACCGCGTCGGCCGCCTGACGAAGCTGGGGCAGGAATTCGATCGCTTCTTCCAGGCGCAGCCGGCTGACCGGGGCCTGAACCGCCACGGCTGCCACGACTCGCTGATCGGCATCGCGCACCGGCACGGCCAGGCAGCAGATGCCGGCGAGGTATTCCTCGTCGTCGCACGCATACCCGTTGGCACGGATGGCTTCGAATTCACGCCCCAGCCGTGCCGGGTCGGTGAAAGTCTTCTGAGTATGCCGGATCAGGGGAGTGACGCGAAGGAAACGCTCGCGGCTGCGCTTGGGCAGATAGGACAGGAACAGCTTGCCGCTGGCCGACGCGTAGAGCGGCACCTTGGAGCCGGCGCCAAAGGTGACGCGCAGCGGCCAGTTGAATTCGACGCGATCGAGGATCAGCACCGAGTTGTTGTTCGGGATGGTGAGGTTGCAGGTTTCACCGATCTGCTCGACCAGTTCCTCCAGAACCGCGCGTCGCGGGCTGCGGGCGGGCGAACGGACGAGGGTTTCGACGGCCAGTGCGTTCATCCGCTCGGAACAGGCGTAGCGCTTGCTGCCGGGCTCGCGGCCGACCAGGCCGGCGTGCTCGAGCGTGGTCAGGATGCGGTAGACGGTCGGTTTGGGGAGTTCGACTTCGCGGCAGATTTCGGAGAGCTGCGGCGGCGTGTCATGGCGGGCGATCGCCTCGAGGATGCGCACCGCGCGGAGGATGGCCGACCCAGCGGGTACCGCTTCGGGTAAGTCTTCGAGGACATTGGAGTGGAAGTCGGAATCGAATTCTGAGTCGTCGGTCATCATGGTCTCGTCTCCACAAGGGTTGGTATGCGTTCTTTTTAGACCCCCATTATGCAGAAAACGAAACTGGAAGAAACGCATTGATTGTGTCGATGTTTCCTCTGTCGAAACAAATTTCGATGCCTCTCAAACCATCATCCTCCTGATGATTTTCAAAGAAAATCCAGCTTGCACTTGCCAACCCGAGGCACCCACGGCAATGTTGCAGGTTGCCTGCGTCCTGCATCTTGAGGGCTGGCATCGGCAGCGCAAGGGGTCGAAACGACCAGTTCTCCTATGAAGGCGCGCGCCGTAGCGCCCCAGCCTTCATGCCGACAGAGCCCGCCCGCAGCGCGGCAGTGCCCGCCGATTTTTCCCGGGCACGGATCCTGAAATCGGCTGCAGCCCCCTGCGAAGCCCCTGTCTGGGACGAGATGGCGCAGGCCAGCCGCCGGTCAGTTGCACTGACTGAACCTTTCGGCGCCCATAACACGTATCCCAAAACGTTGCAGCGGCTCGTTTTCCGCTGGCCGCGACTTGTGAATGCGCGCGATTGCCAGCCGTCGGCCGGCCCGCTCGGCCAGCCTGCGCTCAGGGTGCCGCGACGGTGTAGGTGACCTGACCCGTGTACCGGCCGGCCGGTGGCGCGACCGTGTTGGCAAACGAGTAGGTCCAGTTCGCGCTCTGCACGGTCACCCGACCCGAATAGCCGGTGGCGGCCACCGACACCGGCGTGCTCCCCGCATTGGTCAGTGCCGGGGACGGCAGTCCAGGGTTGTCGCTGACGGCGCGGATCTGGTCATAGGGGATGAAGCCGCCGGCGCCGTTGCTCAGGCCCGCACCGGCCCCATTGTTGGTCGCCGAGAGCGTGACCGGACCGGCGTTGCTGCGCACGACCACGCTCAGGGTGCCCGTGCCGGTGGCGGCCACGGGGCTGGCGCTGCCCACGCCGAAGGGCGGCAGGGTGGCGGTCAGACCGGATGCGGGCACCAGGCCCGTCAGATCGAACTGGATGGTGTCGATCACCGCCCCGGCGCTGCCCACCTGAAGGTAGATGAACGCGCCGACATCCAGCAGCAGGTTGAGGTCGGCGCGCGCCTGGTAGGGCGGCGTGCTGTCACCGACCCAGATCGCCTGCGCCTGCGGAACCCAGGCGGCCCCGCACAGGGCGCCCAGCCACCCCGCCAGGGCCAGCCGGCTCATGGCAGCTGCGCCTCGATGTCGAAGCCGCCATTGTCCCAGTCGAGGCGCCCGGACAGGGTGACCGGATAGCGCAGGACCGGCTTCTTCTTGGTGGTGAGATTCTCGGCCGGCAGCAGCGGCAGGCGTCGCGTCTGGCCAGGCAGCACCGGCAGCGTCGAGACGGGGAAGAACACGCTGCGGCCGTCGGCATCGGTGCCGCGCAGCGCGCCCTCGAGACGCCCATGGGCGTTGCCGTCGTTGCGCACCGTCACCATCGGGACCCGCTCGCCGTTTTCCTCGCCCATGGCCACCGTGACGAGGCTCATCCGGGGTTGCGCTCCGCCGACCGCGATGTAGACGATCACGCCGAGCCGGCCGGTGAGCGGCAGCTGGATCGGCGAATCCTTGATCAGCGGAATGGCGCGCTGCTCGTAGTTCTCGACCAGGATGGCGAGCCGGCATTCGCCGACCGGGGCATCGGCAGGCACGTGCACCTCGAAGCGCAGCTTGCGCCGCACCCTCGGTTCGAGCCTCACGGAGCGGCGCTCCAGCCTGAGCCACGGGCGGCAACTGCCCGGCTGCAGGGCATCGAAGAACTCCAGCCCTTTTTCTTCCGTGAGCCCCCAGTCGGCGCTGCGGATGACGTACTCGGTGCCCTCGGGCCCGATGTGCTGCAGCTCGAGCGTGCGCGACAGCACTTCGCCAGGCCCGGCCTGCAGCTCGAAGCGCGAGGGGGAGGCAGCCGCGGCGAAACCCGCCGACTGGGCCTGCGTGCTGACCAGCATGCCAAGCAGCGCGGCGGCGATGAACGCACGCCCATGCACGCACAGCCATCGTGACGGACTCATGGCGACTCGATCTCGAAGTAGGGATCGAAGCGCAGGCGCCCGGTGAAATATCGGCTGTCGACCTCGAGCTGCACGTCGAAGACATCCTCCAGCAGGCCCGACGCCACTCGGCCCTCGAAGACCGTCACACGATCGCCCGCCCGGCCTTCGCCGGCCCGCATCGCGCCCTGCGAGCGCCAGCGCACCTTCAGGCCCTGCGGCGACGTCAGCCCGGCATCCAGCGGAATCACGTACAGCACACGCACCTGCCGGCCGACATGGCGGGCGACATCGAGTCGGTACTCGACGCGCGGCACGTCGGCGCTCATCAGGTGATAGGACGGATCGCGGTCGCCACGCTGCCACTGGATCGGGGCCCACTGGAGATCGACCCGGACCTGGCGCGCCGGGGCGATGTCCGTCAGACGTTCGGTGGCGGCTACCGCGCTGCCCGAGGCTGCCAGCAGCAAGGCAAACGGCAAGGCCGGAACAAACCCGGTCACGGCATGCTCACCGTGTAGACGACCCGACCGGAGTAGCGACCTGCCGGAACGACCACGTCGTTCGAGTAGTAGAAGGTCATCGTGACTGAGACATAACGAGAGTTGCGAAAGCTGGCCAGGGGCTGGCTGGCAGAGCCGTTGAACGAGCCGCTGGCGATCTCGGTGCCGCCGGCCACCGTCCACCGGAATGCGGTCAGCGGTATCGTGGTGCTGCCGCAGGTTGCCGGCGTGATGCAGGTGAGCGGTGTCGACGAATCCACCGTCCAGACCGCGGTGCGTGAATTGTTCACCGGTGCCCGGGCCGAGGCGTCGATCAGGGTGTCGGTGCGCACGCCGTTCTCGAGGCCGGTGATCGCCGACCCGTCGCCGACGTTGGCGCCCGGCACGGTGAACCGGATTGTGTCGACCGATGCGTCGGTCCAGCCCGCCCCGGCGAACACTTCCGCCGAACCGTTGGCGATGACGCTGGTGCCGGCCAGTGCATGGCCGGCGGCGAGCAGCATCGCAATTCCGGTCGCCTGCCAGGCCAGTCGTTTCATGCGGCGAGTGTAGCTCAGCGACTGAGCACACCCGCACCCCATGGCCGCTGTCACCGCTCTGCCGCCGCGGCGCGACAGCGGCGCCCGCCGGCGCGCGCAGGGCGGCCGGTGCAGCGGTTCAGGGCTGCGAGGCGGTGTACGTAACCTGTGTCGTGTAGCTGCCGGCGACCGGCAGCGCGGTGGGCGCGTAGCCGAATGTCCAGATGTCGGCGAGATTGTTCACGCCCGCCGAGCCGCGTGCGGCGGCGGTGCAGCCCAGATTCGCGCCCGGGTGGCCGAGCGTGCCGCCGACCGTCGAGGTGACCGTGATGTCGGACAGCGGGATCGTCGATGCGCCGGCGGTCAGGGCCGCGCCGCTGCAGGTCAGGTTGGCCGTGCCGTTGTTGGTCCACAGCTGCACCGCGACCTGCCCGTCAGAAGCACCGTTGTTGTCGGTCGCGGTCACGGTGCCCAGGGTCGCCGGCATCGCGCCGCCGAAGACCTGGTCGCTGACCGGCAAGGCGGCCAGCGAGCCGGACAGGCCGACATTGAAGTTCACCGTGTTGATGGTGGCGCCGGCATCACCGACCCGAAGGTAGAGAACGCGCGGCACGTTCACGGCGAAGTTGAGCCGGGCCGTCGCGGACAGACTGGTTGTCGTCGAAGGGACGGCGGTGACGCGGCTTTCCGCCCAGGCGGCGCCCGCCAGGACCGAGATCGCAAGGAATGCGGCGATTTTTTTCATGTATTTGCTCTTTCCAATCACCCTGTAAGTGGGAGCATTGGAAAGCAGCTGAACCGCAAACTTGAGCGTGCACCCCCCGGGCGGTCGAACGCGGCTGACGGCTGGTTTTTCAGGGTTGCGCGAAGGTCAGTCCGCTGGCCGGAAGGTGCAACGCATGGGTTCCGCCGACGCCGCTGGCCCGTGACACGCAGCCTGCCTGGCCGGTGCAGCCGAGCATCACCGTGCCGCCATTGGTCCATGCGGCGCTGCCAGCGGCACCCGGCGCCTGCAGGGTCAGCACCCGCACCACATTGACCTCGACGCGCAGGCCGGCGCTCACGGCGGCGCCGCTCGCGGGCGAGGACTGCGGCCCGAGGACGGTGATGCGGCTCTCGGCCAGGGCAGCGGCCGCACCGGCGCCAATGCTGGCCAGAATGACCGCAATCCCCACTGCATTGCGCCAGGCCGCGCCGGCGGGCCGGCGAGGAGGCTCGAAGTCTGGAATGCCCATGACTGTCATATCGGCCGATCCGCTGCGCGCTTGAGCTGCGGGACGGCCGCCAGGCGCGTTCATTCACCGACTCGCAGCAGCGGCAGGTCGGTGGACCCGGCACGCCGAGGCTCGATCGCGACCGGCACGGCCCGCTCATCGGCCAAGCCCCAGGGCAGGCGCACCGTCGATGCATCGATGCGCAGCGCATGGCGGCCGCTGCGCACCAACGCAAACTCGTAGCGCCCATCGGCCCCGGTGACGGCCGACTGCACGTTGTCCAGCCAGACAGTGACACCGGCCGCGCCGCGCTCCGAGGCCTGCCGCTGGCCGTCGCGGTTCTCGTCATGGAAGACAAAACCGGTCAGCGAACCCGCGCCCCGCCCGTCCCCTGGCAGGCTGCTCATGTAGGGCAGGCCGCCCGACTCGGCATAGCGCATCGTGAACCAAGCCGAGCGCTCGTTCAGGCGCGTCGGCAGACCGCTGAAGAATGGCGACTGCGTGTCGTAGCTCAGCCGGTTCAGGCTCAGGCTGGACACCATCGACCACGCCGGCGAAAGCGGCCACAGCAGCGCCAGGGTGCCCGTCCAGGTCGCGCTGGTCGTGAAGCGGTCGGCATCCCGGGCGTGACGCAGAAACCCCGACACCGATCCGCCATTGGCCAGCTGCGTCGAATAGGTGACACCGGCGGTCGGTCGCCAGCGCCGGCCGTTGTCGTCCTCCTCGTGCACCACGCCCACCGAGCCGCTCCACAGCGTGTCGTCGTTCAGCCGCCACTCACGGGTCCACACGGCTTCGGCAATCCGCGAGTTGAGCGCGCCCCGCGAGCTGACCCAGGACAACTGAAGCCGGTCGCTGACATCCGCACGCGAGCGCAATGCATAGGCCGACAGCGAGACATATCGCTGCGACTGCGAAAACCCGTCGTCGCGGGCCGGCGCGCTGGTGCGCCATTGGCCGATCACCCCGACCGACACATAGCGGTCGATTCGAAAGCCGGCGTTGCCTGACAGGTAGGTCGCATCGGTGGGCGCGCGCAGTGCATCGAACGCGGCGTTGCGCGACCGCTCGACGCCGATGCCCCAGAAGCGTCGCGGATCACTGAAATCGTGGCGCCAGGCCAGCCCGCGTTGCCCGCTGGACAGCAGCGTCGCGTACCAGTAAAGACCGGGATCGAACTGCCACAGGCTCCAGCGGCTGGCGTGCAGCCCCTCGCGCCATTCGCCCTCGAACCAGTGGCCGCTGCGCGAGCGGGAATCGGTGAGCGTCTGGGCCCGCAGCCGCACACCGGGCAGCGTGCTTGCATAGCTGAGCGCGCCCGACCAGGCGCTGAACCGGCCGGCGTCGACGCTGCTGTCGACGTTCTGCACATGCAGACCCGCCCGCCAGTTATCGTCGAAGCGGTGCGACAGCGCCATCGAGCTGGCCTGACCGCCCAGACGCCGCGCGCCCAGGCCCTGCAGGCCTTCGATCTGGGTGAACTGGCCGTGCTCGAACTGCAGCGAGGTGTCGGGCGATGACCAGTAGCTGCCGGCCCCGGTGAGCAGCGTGCTGGGCAGCGAGAAGCGAAAGGCGGTGACAAACGCATCGGGCACGGCCGAGCGGAACAGACCGAGCGCATTGCCCAGCGACCACTGCCCGGCCAGCGGCATGCCCACCTGCCGTATCGACACCCGCGCGCTGGCGCCGCCGGCCAGCGTCGGCTGCAGGGGGTCATCGGCAGACCGCCGCCAGGACGCCTCGACGAACCACTCGCCATGGTTCAGGGTTTCCCGCCGATGCAGTCCGTACAGTCCGCCTTCGGACAGATCGCCACCGCTGGCACGGCGCAGATAGCTGCGTGCCTCGATCACCGTCGCGCGAAACCCCTCGGGCTGCGGATCAGCCGCACCGGGCGCACGCGGCTCATCGCGGGCCTGCGCGCCCTCGATCAGCTGGTCGACATAGGGAAAGGCCGGAACGGGGGCACTCACCGGACTCGCGACGGCCGGCCCGCCCTGCGCCTGCGCCTGCGCCTGCGCCTGGGCCTGGGCCTGCAAGGGCGGCGACACAAGGAGTGCGCTCAGCAAGCCAGCGGCTGCCGCCGGTCGCACGCGGGCCCGGATGCGGCGGTCGTGCGCGCCCGGCGGACCCGTCATTGCGCAGCGAAATGCCGCGACTGCATCACGCCGACGATCGTTCGAACACCAGCATCAGGCCATTGGCATGCGAGGCCGGCACCACCCATCGGCCACCGGACTGCACGGCCGGCACGGCGGCCAGGGCCTTGCCGGCGCGGGCGATATCGGCCACCCGGAGCACCAGTGCAGCCGCGCCCTCGTCCGGCAGGGCGTCGACCGCAAGTCCGGGGTACCGCGCTGCCAGCTGCGCGCGCGACAGGAACACGAAATCGGCGCGAGTCGAACCCGACGGCACGCACCAGGCGCCGTCGGCCTGCGCCTGCGGTTCGCGGTCGATCAGGCGGCCCATGTGCTGCGCGGCCCGCAGCGGATCGCGCGACAGCAGTTCGACGCGCGCGATGCCGGTGGCGCTGTTGGCATGCTGCTGCAGCTCGGGGATCCACACCGTGTCGCGGGTGTGATGCTGGCAGGCAAAGATGCGCATGTCGCCCGGACGCTCTTCGATCGGCCAGTTGAAGGTCGAGAAGCGGGCCATCGTCGCTGTGCCGTCTGGCATCGTCACCGGGCGGCCGAAATCGACCGGGCCGGTGGCGGCGATGCCGCGCGCCTGCAGTTCAGCCACGCCCGCAGCGGCATCGCGCGCCGTGAAGGCGGCACGCTCGATGCCCTCGCGCTTTTCGAGATAGGCGCGGGTCGGCGCGTTGTGCGCGGTGTCGGTCAGCACGCCGAGCAGTTCCAGGTAGTCGTCGCCCAGCATGATCGTGTAGTTGCCGGTGCCCATGTGGGCGCTGTGCGTGCCGCGCGGGGACACCGTGAAGCCGAGCGCGTGCCAGCCGGCCGCCGCCGCGTCAAGGTCGTGTGCAACGACCACCACATGATCGAGCCCGATAACCTGGTTGAGCATCTTGCGTCTCCGTTTGAGCAGTGCAGCGGTTGGCGGGTCGGCCGGCAGGGGCGCGCCGCGAGGAACTGAATGCTACCTGCGCCGGCGTCCGAAGGCAGCCGCAACGCGGGCCGCGCACTGGAACCTCGTCCGATTTGGTGCGACAGTGTGGGCCCCCCGGCTCGCGGACGACGACTCCCCATGACCCTGACACCCGACTGGCCGCCGTCGCTGTGGGCCGCCGCCACGCCCGCCGGCCCGCTCTGGCCGACCCTGGATCAGGCGGTGCAGACCGATGTCGCGGTGATCGGAGCCGGCTTCACCGGGTCGTCGACCGCACTGCATCTGGCACGCCGCGGCATCGACGTCACCGTGATCGAGGCGGCCGAACCCGGCTGGGGCGCATCGGGGCGCAACAACGGTCAGGTGATCCCCACCCTTTCGCGACCGGATCCCGAGGACATCATCCGGCGCCACGGCGCGGCCGGCGAACGCCTCGTCCACCTGATCCGCGACAGCGCTGCGGGGCTGTTCGACCTGATCCGCGCGGAGAGCATCGACGCCGAAGCCGAGCAGAACGGCTGGATCCAGCCGGTCCACACGCCGGGCCGCATCCGGATCGCCGAGCGCCGGGTCCGACAGTGGTCGGCCCACGGCGCGCCGGTCGAGATGGTCAGTGCCGAGTCGATGCGCGAGCGCCTGGGCTCCGACGCCTGGCACGGCGGCTGGTGGAATCCCACCGGCGGGCATGTCAATCCGCTGGCACTGGCCCGTGGCCTGGCCGCGGCCGCCCAGCGGGCCGGCGCCCGGGTATTCGCGCGCAGCCCGGTGCTCACGATGACGCACAGCACAGGCCCGCAGGGTGGATGGCTGCTCACCACGGCGAGCGGCCAGGTGCGCGCCCGGGCGCTGGTGCTGGCGACCAATGCGTACACCGGCGAATTCGCGCCGCAGCTCGCGCCGTCGATCGCCCGCGAAGTGGTGCCCATGATGTCCTGGCAGATGGCCACCGCGCCGGTATCGGAGGCCGCGCGGCGCCTCGTCATCCCGGGCCGGCAGGCGGTGTCCGACACCCACGGCGAGCTCTATTTCATGCGCTATGACGCGCGGCACCGGCTGATCACCGGCGGGGCGCTGGTCAACCGCCGCGATGGCGCCCGACGCTTGCGGCCGTACGTGGGCGCTCGGCTGCAACGCCTGTTTCCCGCGCTGAGTGAAGTCCGCTTCGACTACGTCTGGAACGGCTACCTGGCGATGACCGACGACTATTTTCCAAGGATGCACCGGCTGGGACCCGACGCCTACACCTGGGTGGGGTGCAACGGGCGCGGCGTGGCCCTGTCCGTTGCCCTCGGCCGCGAGCTGGCGCGCGCAGTCACCGGCACGGCCGAGGACGAGCTCGCCCTGCCCTTCTCCGAACCGCGGCCGCTGCCGATGCACGGCCTTGCGCGACGACTGGCTCCGCTGATGCTGATGCTCTACCGATACCGCGACCGGCGCGAACTGCCCGCCTGAGCGCCCGCCGGTCCGTCGCGACTGAAACATCAGTCGGCTGCGCCTCGAGCCAGCCGGCTGCACCTCTCCCTTCCTTTTGCATGAATGCAGGATCTCCCATGAAAGCCATTGGTTACCAGCACTGCCTCCCGGTCGACGACCCCCGGTCCCTGATCGATATCGAACTGCCGTTGCCGGTGGCCGCCGGCCGCGATCTGCTGGTCAAGGTGATGGCGGTGTCAGTGAATCCGGTCGACACCAAGGTGCGCCGCTCTGCCGCGCCGCCGGCCGGCGAGACCCGTGTGCTGGGCTTCGACGCGGCAGGCATCGTCGAGGCCGTCGGCCCGGGGGTGACGATGTTCAAGGCGGGCGACAAGGTCTGGTACGCGGGTTCGCGCGCCCGCTCGGGCACCAATGCGCAATATCACCTGGTCGATGAACGCATCGTCGGCCACATGCCGGGCACGCTCGACTACGCGCAGGCGGCGGCCATGCCGCTCACGACCATCACCGCCTGGGAGGCCCTGTTCGACCGGCTGCAGCTGCGCATCGGCAAGCCCGCCGGCCAGGGCACGCTGCTGATCACCGGCGCGGCCGGCGGGGTCGGATCGATTGCGGTGCAGCTGGCACGCGTGCTGACCGCCACCCGCATCGTCGCCACCGCCTCGCGCCCCGAAAGCCGCGCGCATCTCGAGGCCCTGGGCGCGGACGTGGTCATCGACCATTCGCAGCCCCTGTCCAAGGAGCTGCAGAAGGCCGGCATCCGCTGGGTCGAGAACATCTTCAGCGTCACGCACACCCACCTGCACTTTCCGGAGCTGGCAAAGTCGGTCGCGCCGCAGGGGCGGATCTGCGTGATCGACGATCCGGAAATGATCGATGTGCGCCTGCTCAAGGCGCGTTGCGCCTCGCTGCACTGGGAGGCCATGTTCACGCGTTCCGGGTTCGAGACAGCCGACATGGCGGCCCAGGGACAGCTGCTGACCGAGACCGCCCGGCTGATCGATGCCGGCCTGGTGAAGTGCACCCACGGCGCCACGCTCGGGCCCATCGATGCGGCTCATCTGCGACAGGCCCATGCGGCGATCGAATCGAACCGCACGATCGGCAAGATCGTGCTGGCCGGATGGTGACCGCCGTGGAGGCGTTCGACTACGTGATCGTGGGCGCCGGCTCGGCCGGCTGCGTGCTGGCCAACCGCCTGACCGCCAGCGGCCGGCACAAGGTGCTGATGCTCGAGGCCGGACCTCGCGACACCAATCCCTGGATCCACGTGCCGCTGGGTTACGGCAAACTGTTCACCAACACCTCGGTGAACTGGGCCTACGAAAGCGAGCCCGAGCCGACGCTGGGCGGGCGGCGCGTGTTCACGCCGCGCGGCAAGGTGCTGGGCGGATCGTCCTCGATCAACGGCCTGGTCTACATCCGCGGCCAGCGCGAGGATTTCGATGGCTGGCAGGTGCCGGGCTGGAGCTTCGACGAGCTGCTGCCCTATTTCATGAAGTCCGAAGACCAGCAGCGCGGGCCTGACCAGTGGCATGGTGTCGGCGGCCCTCTGGCGGTCTCGGACCTGCCGGACAAGCACCCGCTGTGCGACGCCTTCATGGACTCCGCGCAGGCCAACGGCATCCCGCGCAACGACGACTTCAACGGCGCCACTCAGGAAGGTGCCGGCTACTACCAGGCGAACATGCGC
>DAONCJ010000027.1:0-15238 GCA_035401985.1 Burkholderiaceae bacterium
AACTCCGCCGGCGCCGCGCTGGTTGCTGGTACGCCGCCCGCCGGCCCGATCACCTGGGCCTGCAACGGTGCCGGCACGACGCTGTCGGCCAAGTATCGCCCGGCCGAGTGCCGCTGATTTCCTGAGGCACCGCCTGCTGCGTGAGCGGCGGGCGAGTCCAGACGAGAAGGCCCGACACTGTCGGGCCTTTTTTGCTTTTTAGCGCCACGTGCGCAAACGGCAGATGGCGCCCTGCGACCTCTGCCGACGAATCTGGGCAGTCGAACTGCCGCATCTCGTCAGATCCCGGCGCCCGCATGTGCCCAAGCGGAGCCGGCGATCGCTCTGCTGGCCGCCCAATGTGCGCGGCGATTTCGCTGATCGGCCCGGATGCGCCGTTCATGCCGGCTGGCATGTTCCTCGCTGCAGGGCAGGCGTCCGGCCGCCCGGTGAGCGGTCGGTGAACTGCAGACCATCTCTATTTCTGACGGAGGTATTTCCATGCTGAAAAAGGTTCAAAAGGGCTTCACGCTGATCGAACTGATGATCGTCGTGGCGATCGTCGGCATCCTGGCCGCTGTGGCGATTCCGGCCTATCAGGACTACACCGTGCGCGCGCGCGTCGCTGAAGGTCTGGGTCTGGCCGCTGCGGCGAAAGTGTCGGTTGCCGAGAACGCGGCCAATGGCGCGGCGGACCTCGGGCTCGGTTACACGGCGCCGACTGCCGATGCCGCGAAGGTCACCGGCATCACCATCACGGCGGGCACCGGCGTGATCACCATCGGCTATGGCACGAAGATCGAAGCGGGCAAGAACATCGCCATGGTTCCGACCGCGGGCGGCGCCGCCCTGGTCGCCGGCACGCCGCCCGCCGGCCCCATCAGCTGGGCCTGCAACGGTGCGGGGACCACGCTGTCGGTGAAATATCGCCCGGCCGAGTGCCGCTGATCGGCGCGCCGGCGTGAACGCCGGCCTGTCGTCTTCCGCTCGAGCGCCCCGCATTGCGGGGCGTTTTTATTTGGGGTGGCCGCCCGAAGGTTTTCCGCGCTTGTGGCCCCGCAAGCCGCGAACGGCAAGCCGCGCAAGGCATGCATCCGACCAATTGCGGCACATGACTGTCGCAATTTGTCAGACCGCGGGTCTTCCGCAGGCGAGTTTCGCGAAGTTGGACAGGTGACTGTCAGCACTTGTCGGTACCGGATCTGCCGTTCAGCGCCATGAACTGCCGTTCATCGCGGAATGCCCTGCGACAGGGCGTGCTGGCACGGGTGGTGCAAGCAACACAGGCAACCGGACGCCGGCGCGACCGGTCCGGCGTCATTCAAATATTCTTTTTTTTTAGATAGGAACGCAGATGCTCAAGAAAGTCCAAAAGGGTTTCACCCTGATCGAACTGATGATCGTTGTCGCCATCGTGGGCATTCTTGCTGCTGTGGCAATTCCGGCCTACCAGGACTACACCGTTCGTGCCCGCGTGGCTGAGGGTCTGGGTCTTGCGTCGGCTGCCAAGATCTCGGTCGCAGAAAATGCGGCGAATGGTGCCGCTGACCTGAGCCTGGGCTATACCGCGCCGACCGCCGACGCTGCCAAGGTCACGGGTATCACGATCACGGCCGGCACTGGTGAGATCACCATCGGCTACGGCACGAAGATCGAAGCCGGCAAGAACATCGCGATGGTCCCGACGTCCGCCGGTGCGGCGCTGGTTGCCGGCACGCCGCCGGCCGGCCCGATCACCTGGGCCTGCAACGGTGCCGGCACGACGCTGTCGGTCAAATACCGCCCGGCCGAGTGCCGCTGACCGCATCTGCTGTCCGAGGCGGCTGAGCCGCCCGATGCACCCCGATGCCCCGGTCACCCCGGGGCATTTTTCTTTGGTGCGCCCGCCGAAGCCGGCCGGTCGGCGAGCCGCGTGCGACGGTGGCTTTTCGTGGGACAAGGCACGGCGGTGAACAGCCCAATTGCGGCAGTCTTTGCCACCTTTTGGAGGCATCCGTTCGCGGTTCATCGCATGAAGCTTGGAGATTGCGGCATACCGCGCTCCAGCGGCAGTCCAGCGGCGGTGCGCGGCCACTGATCGCCTTGGAATGACCGTCCGCCGTTCTGGCATGCAGCCTGCTAGTTGACATGCATCAAACGCATTACGCGCATCCACATACTGTTCGAGGTCTGCTCATGTTGAACGCCAAACGGCACTCCGGCTTCACCCTCATCGAGTTGATGATCGTGGTCGCCATCGTCGGCATTCTTGCGGCGGTCGCCCTTCCCGCCTATCAGGACTACACCGTCAGGGCGCGCGTGACCGAGGGCCTGGCCTTCGTGTCGGGCGCCAAGGACATCGTGGCCGAGAACGCGGCGCATGGCATGGCCGACCTCAGTGTCGGTTTCACGGCGCCAGCGGCAGCCACCACCAACATGCAGTCGATCGCGGTGAATCCGGGCAACGGCACCATCAGCGTCACCTTCGGGGCCAATGTCGAAGCCGGCAAGGTGCTGGCGATGGTGCCGCGATCGGCGGGTGTGCCCCTGGCCGCCGGAACTCCGCCGAGCGCGCAGGTGGTCTGGCTGTGCAACACGGCAACCACCACGCTGTCCCCGAAGTACCGTCCCAGCGAATGCCGCTGAAGACGCCACGGCAATTCGCTCTTCCGATTTCACTGCACTCGCCATTCCTTCACTCTGACGATCGATCATGGACCAATCGATTCCGCTGAACAGCCCCGACCGCCCGGCGAAGGCAGCCGCCGGCTCCCTGGCCACCCGAGCACGCGCGGCAGGGATTCACCTGTCGATCAGCCTGCTGGTCACCGCCTCCGTGTTCGCCTCGATGATTGCGCTGTGGTACCCGTGGCCGGTGTTTCTGGCTGCCGGCGCCCCGGAGCTGCTGCTGCTGGTCACGGTCTGCGATGTGGTGCTGGGACCTGCGCTGACTTTCGTGGCGTTCCGGCCCGGCAAGAAGGGTCTGAAGTTCGATCTGGTGGTGATCGCGATGCTGCAGCTCGGCGCGCTTGGCTACGGGGTGCACACCGTCTTCATCGCCCGTCCGGTCTTCACGGTGTTCGCGGTCGACCGGTTCGAACTGGTCAGCGAAGCGGACATCGAGCCCGAGCAGCTGGCCAAGGCCTCGTCCGCGTATCGCGAACTGAGCGTCACCGGTCCGCGCCTCGTGGCTGCGGAACTGCCGGCCGATGCCGGCGAGCGCAGCACGCTGCTGATGGCCGCCGCCACCCAGGGAATCGATCTGAAGCATCTGCCGCAGCACTATCGCGACTTCGACACGGTGCGCCTCAAGGGGCTGGCCAAGTCGATGCCCGTGGAGCGGTTGCGCGAGTACAACGAGCCGGCGCGCGTCGAGGCGGTGATGTCGGACCTGGGGCGGACGCCCCAGTCGATGCGCTATTACCCGCTGCGCGGCGTGAAGCGCGATCTGACCGTCTTCGTCGACGCGACCACGGGGCGGATCCTGCGCATTGCGAACCTTGCGCCATGGCCGCGCTGAACCACGCTGTTGCCTGCTTGCGCGCAGGCCGCTCGCTTGTCCCAGTCGCTGCGCCATCGGTCGGTGACGACCAGGGGCGCCGGCACACGCGGGTTAACATCAGGCTGGATATTCCTACAACTAAACCAATCAACCCAGCCAAACGACATGAGCGAGAACAATCGCACCTGGATGTGCCTGATCTGCGGATGGATCTACGACGAGAAGCTCGGCCTGCCCGATGACGGCATCGCACCCGGCACCCGTTGGGAAGACATCCCGATGAACTGGACCTGCCCCGAATGCGGAGCCCGCAAGGAAGATTTCGAAATGGTTGAAGTCTGACTTGCAAGTGTTTCAAACTAAAAGAGTTTTCAAACCCAAAAGATGGGCATTGGAGCCGACATGAGCCAGCCAGCCGACCTTTCCGGCCTGAAGGTGATGGTGATCGATGACAGCAACACCATCCGCCGCAGCGCTGAGATATTTCTCGGCCAGGCGGGGTGCCGGGTGCTGCTGGCCGAGGACGGCTTCGACGCCCTCGCCAAGATCGCCGACAACGATCCTGACCTGATTTTCTGCGACATCCTGATGCCACGTCTGGACGGATACCAGACCTGCGCCCTCATCAAGAAGAGCCCGCGCTTTCACGAGATCCCGGTGATCATGCTGTCCTCCAAGGACGGCCTGTTCGACCGGGCGCGGGGCCGCATGGTCGGCTCCGAGCAATACCTGACCAAACCGTTCACCAAGGACAGTCTGCTGAAGGCCGTGATCGAGCACGCACGGCGCGCCGCTCCCACTGCGCCGGCCGGTCTGTCGCTGGTCAATCCCTGACGCGCACGCTCCAGAACACGAACAGAGGGTCAATCGATGTCCCAGAAGATCCTTGTCGTGGACGACTCGCCGACCGAGCGATTCTTCCTGGCGGACTTGCTCGCCAAACGCGGCTACACGGTGATCACTGCCGAGAACGGCAATGAAGCCTACGAGAAGACCAAGGCCGAGCGGCCCGACCTGGTGCTGATGGATGTCGTGATGCCCGGAGCCAGTGGCTTCCAGGTGACGCGGGCACTGGCCCGCGACCCGGACACCATGGGCATTCCGGTGGTGATCTGCACCAGCAAGGCCAACGAGACCGATCGGATCTGGGGCTTGCGCCAGGGCGCACGGGACTACCTCATCAAGCCGATCCGGCCCGATGAGCTGCTCTCCAAAATCGCCGATCTGATGGCTTGAGGGCAGCGCGATGCAAGGCGAAACCAAGACCCATCTGCGCGAGTTCCAGGAGCGGCTGTCCGAGCGCCTGCGCAACGCCAGCGCCACCTCGCGCGCGGCGCGCCTCGGTCTGGCCATCGGCGATCAGCGGTGGCTGGTCGATCTGGCCGAGGCCGGCGAAATCGTCCCGATCCCGACCCTGATGACGCCGGTGCCGCTGACCCGCGACTGGTTCAAGGGCCTGGTGAACCTGCGCGGCTCGTTGTTCGGAGTTTCCGACCTGATGCGGTTTTCGGGCGACGTGTTCACCCCGGTGTCCAAGGAGTCGCGCCTGCTTGCACTGGCCGGCACCTTGAACCTGAATGCGGCGCTGGTGGTCACCCGGATGCTCGGCCTGCACGATTCGACCGCCTGGCGTGCCGACCTGTCGCGCCCGCACTGGGCTGCCTGGGCGGGACGCTGCCTGGTCGATGGCGACGGGCGTGACTGGTACGAGCTCAGCCTGTCGCGACTGGCAGCCGACGAGCAGTTTCTTTCGGTGGGGCGGCAGTGAGCGCTAGCGCGCTCCTGGATGCCGCCGCCCCTTTGCTGAGGATTTCCCCATGAAGCTGGCTAGCTTCCTTTCGTTCGGCCCTGGCGGCCGCGCGCAGTCCGATCCGGACACCGCCATTGTCGATGACGACATGGGCGGGGCGATGGATGCGCTGGCGCCCAATACCATCGCGGATGTCACGCTGATGGCGCCGGCCGTGGGCGGCGCGTCGCATTACGGCTCGGGCGCGGGTGCCGCAGTGGCTGCCGCGGCCGCATCGTCGGTGGCCCGGCAGCGCGCACGCAGCGGCCAGACAGGCAGCTTCGCCACGCGTCTGCCCTGGATCGGCGACATGCCGTTTCGCAAGCAGCTCCAGATCCTGCTGCCCACGCTGGCGGTCTCGCTGCTGCTGGCCTTCATGTTCCTGTGGCTCGACTCGCGGCAGGCGACCAACAACGGACTGCTGGCCCAGATCGTCGGCGACGCCCTGACGCATTCGCAGCGCATGGCCAAGGCTGCGCCTGGCGCCAGCGTGGGCAGTGACGATTCGTTCCGTCAGCTGCGCGAGAGCCGCGATGCGATGACGCAGTCGATCCAGATGCTCAATGGCGAGCCGAGCCCCGAGTCGGGGCGCAGCGCCGCCGCGCCGGCCACGGTGCTGCCCGAAGTGCAGAAGCTGCAGCAGATGTGGAAGGAGTCCGACTCCGCGGCCGGCAAGATGATCGAGCACGAAAAACTGCTGCGTTCGCTGGGCACCATGCGCAAGGCCGTGAACGAGTCCAACAAGGAGCTGCTCGAGGCCGCCCAGGTGGTGGCCGCGCACAAGCTGCAGTCCAATGCCAGCGCCCGCGATGTGTCGGCCGCCGGCGATCTCGTCATGCTCACCCAGAAGATCGCCAAGGACGTCAACCAGCTGCTGGCCGGCGAGGCCGGCAACGCCGATGTGGCGGCGTCACTGGGCTCCGATGCCGTGTTCTTCCGCGACATCGTCGATGCGCTGGCCGGGGGAAGCGAGCGGCTGCGGATCGCCGCCACGCTCGATCCCGAAAGCCGGCGCGCGCTGCAGTCGATCAAGCGGCTGTCGGCCAAGTTCGAGCAGCCGCTGTCGACCATCGTTCGCGACCTGCCGAAGATCCAGGACGCCAAGCGCGCCGAGGCCACGATCTATCGCGACAGCGAGACCACGCGCACGCTGCTGCAGACGATCGGACGCCAGCTGCAGGCCGAAGAGGCGGCGCGCACCTGGAACCTCTGGATCGTGCTGTTCTTTTCGGGCGTGGCCCTGCTGTCGGCGCTCGGCATGATCCAGGCCTACCTGGGCGACACCCGGGCTCGCGCCGAGGACGCGGAAGGCCAGCGCCAGGAGGCCGAACGCCTCGAGCAGGAAGCCAAGCGGACCAACGACCAGAACCAGTCGGCGATTCTGCGGCTGATGAACGAACTGCAGGAGGTTGCCGATGGCGACCTCACGGTGCAGGCCACGGTGTCCGAGGACATCACCGGCGCCATCGCCGACTCGGTCAACTACACCGTCGAGGAATTGCGCAATCTGGTGGCCCGCATCAACGCGACCGCCGAGCTCGTCAACGAGGCGTCCTCGAAGGCGCAGATGATCGCCTCAAGCCTGCAGGCGGCATCCGAGCAGCAGAGCCGCGAGATCCGCGAGACCGGCGAATCGGTGCTGCGGATGGCTCAGCAGATCAACGAGGTGTCGGCGCGAGCTTCAGAGTCTGCCAACGTCGCCCGCCATTCGCTGTCGGCCTCCGAAGAGGGCGCGCGCGCGGTGCAGAACGCCATCACGGGCATGAACGGAATCCGCGATCACATCCAGGAGACCGCCAAGCGCATCAAGCGCCTGGGCGAGTCGTCCCAGGAGATCGGCGAGATCGTCGAACTGATCTCGGACATCACCGAGCAGACCAATGTGCTGGCGCTCAATGCGGCGATCCAGGCGGCGTCCGCCGGAGAGGCCGGCCGCGGCTTCACGGTCGTTGCCGAAGAGGTGCAGCGACTGGCCGAGCGCAGCGCCGAGGCGACCAAGCAGATTGCGGCACTGATCCGGACCATCCAGACCGACACCCAGGACGCGGTGGCAGCGATGGAGCGCAGCACGCAGGGCGTGGTCGAGGGCACACGGTTGTCCGACGACGCAGGCCGCGCGCTGGGCGAGATCGGCAGTGTGTCGACCCATCTGGCCGAGCTGATCGAGGACTTCTCGAACACCACGTCGCGTCAGGCGGCGTCGGCCGGCACGGTGGCCCAGTCGATCCAGCGCATCCTGCTGGTCACTGAACAGACCAGCGAAGGCACGCTGCAGACCGCGGGCTCGATCCGCCAGTTGTCGGAACTCGCCCAGGAGCTCAAGAGCTCCGTGGCGCGATTCAAGGTCGCTTAAGGAAGCGAAAGGGCTCACACAGATGGCTTCCGATCTCGTCACCCTCTCGTGGTGCCTCGGCGAAATCCGCCAGGCGCTCAATCAGGCCGAGCAGCTGCTCGAACGGCAGCTTCATGCCGAAGAAGGCGATTTCACCGGGTTGCGCGCCGCCCGTGCGCTGCTGCATCAGGCGCACGGTGCGCTGCAGGTGGTGGATGTCCAGGGCGTGTCGCTGCTGACGCAGGAATCCGAGGCGCTGCTCGATGCGGTCGAGCGCGGCGACGTTCCGTTTGGCGCGGACATCGTGTCGCGGCTGGGCAAGGCTGCCCAGGCCATCGTCGAATACCTCGAGGACCTGATGCAGGGTGGCGAGGAGCAGCCGCTGCACCTGTATCCGTACTATCGCGCGCTGCTTGAAGCGCGGCGCGCCGAGCGGATCCATCCGGCGGACCTGTTCTTTCCCGATCTCGCAGTGACGCCTTCGCCGTCCGCATTGCCGGTCGACCGGGCCGATGCCGCGGCGCTGGCCGGGGCGCGCGGCGCCTTCGAGCGCGGCCTGCTGCAATCGATTCGCGAGCCCGGCGCACCGGGCGGTCCGCAACTGATGCACGGCTCGGTCCGCGCGGTCAGGGAGTCCGAGCACGGTGCGGCCAACCGCGCCTTCTGGTGGGTCACCGAGGTCTATTTCGATGCCCTGCGACGCGGCCGACTGCCGATGGACGTGGCGGCAAAGCGCCTGCTCGCACGCTTCAATCTGCAGTTGCGCAAGACGCTCGAAGAGCACGCACCGGTATCGGACCGCCTGCTCAAGGACATGCTGTTTTCGCTCGCGGGTGTGCCGCCCGGCGACGAGGCGATCGACCCGGTGCGCCGTGCCTATCGGCTCGACGGCGCGATTCCGGCCGACTATGAAAATCCGCGCTTCGGACGCATCGATGCCAAGGCCATGCGCGCGGCCCGCGAAGCGCTCGCCAAGGCGCGCACCGCCTTCGACAAGGTCACCCGCGGAAGCGCGTCCGACATGCCGGCGTTCGCCAAGGGCGTTGATGACTTCCGCGACGCCGTCGAGCAACTGCCGACCCAGGGGCTGCAGTCGATCGGGCGTGTGCTCGGCGAGGTGCGGCGCACGCTGAACACCGACAGCGCCTATCTGCCCGAGCCGGTCGCGCTCGAGCTCGCGACGACGATCCTCTACGCCGAGCAGGCGCTGGCGCAAGGCGCACGACCCGACTCGCAGCATGATCATCACGGCGCCGAAATGGCTGCACGCCTGTCTGGCGCGCTGGCGGGCCGCACCCCGGACGCGGATCCGCCCGAGTGGCTGCGCTCGCTCAGCCAGGCGGCCCAGGAACGGCTGACGATGTCGACCTTCATCGGCGAGGCGCAGTCGAGTCTGCGCCAGGTCGAGAAGGTCCTCGACGGGTACTTCCGCGACACCTCTCAGGCGGTCAATCTGCCCGAGTGCGTGCGGGCGATGCATCAGGTGGGCGGCGCACTTCGGCTGCTGGGTCATGACGATGCGGCGCGAGGCGCCGAAACCGTCGGTCAGCAGGTCGCCGCGTTTGCCGACCATGCCGATGCCAGCCGCACACAGCGGTTCGAGAAGGTGGCCGCCAGCGTGGGCGCACTTGGCTTCTTCGTCGAAGCCCTGCAGCACCCGGAACGCGTCAGCACCCAGTACGAGTTCGATGAGCAGGCCGGCGAGTTCCGTGCACGCATGGGGCTCGCGCCGCGGCCGTCCGCGGCCGATGCTCCGGCGACGGCCGTGCCGTCCATCGCGTCCGATGCTTCGCACTCGGAGCGGTCCGGTGCTGCTGCCGATGCGCTGTTGGCATCTGCCAGCGCAATGGCGCTGGCCGGTGGCGCGATCGCGGCCACGTCCGCGCCCGTGCAGCCGGTTACCCCGGCGACCGCGGACAGCCCGACTGCCGCCCCGGTGTCGGCCGAGTCCTCGCTGGCGACGCTGGCGCAGGAGGCCGTGCCAGCCCACGCAGCCTGGCGTGCCGACCCGATGACCGCGCCAGCGCTGGCAGGCATCGTGCAGCGGATGCGCGATGTCGCCGCGCTGGTCGACGATGCGCGCCGCAAGTCGGCATGCACGCAGGCCTTGACGCTGCTTCAGTCGCCGGTGCCTGACGGGGCGGCCCTGCGCGACGCCCTGCTGGCTGCCGGCGTGCCGCTGCCGGCGCCCGAGCTTCCGGCCGCCGAGCTGCCCGCCGACGACCTCGCCCTCGACAGCGAACTGCTCGAGATCTTCCTGGCCGAGGCCGATGAGGTGCTCGAGGCGATCGATGAGCACGTGCGGCTGTCGGCTGCCAGCCCGCGCGATCAGGACCATCTGACCACGATGCGCCGCGGCTTCCACACGCTGAAGGGCTCCAGCCGGATGGTCGGGCTGAACGAGTTCGGCGAGGCCGGCTGGGCGATGGAGCAGGTGCTCAATCTGTGGCTCGGTGAAGAGCGCCCGGGCGACCGTGATCTGTATCAGCTGATCGGCCGCGCCCATGGCCAGATGCACGAATGGGTCGAGCGCCTGCGCTCGGGCAAGGGGCCGCGCATCGATCCGACGGAGATCGTCGAGGCCGCTGCCGCCCTGCGCCGCGGCGAGCCGTTGCCCGAGCCCGCAAGGCCGGCGCTGGCCGCCGCCGCGATGGCTGCGCCTGTTCCGATGTCTGTCGAACAACCGCCGGCGATGGAGCAGTCGCACTCTGTGCAGCCCGCTCAGCCGGTCGAAGACGAACCTCCTGTGCTGACCGCGGTCCCCGCGCTGACCGACACCCTATCGCCGCCCGAGATCTCCACGCTGCTCGAACCGGCCGCGATGTTCGATGAGCCCGCGATGTCCGGCACATCGGTCGATCAGCCGGCTGCGGCCCAGCCGCTCGTCGACGGCTCGACCTTCGACGAGCCGGTCATCGAGATGACTGCGCTCGACGACACAGTCGAGGATCTGGGCTGGCCGGATCTGGTGTCTCGCGACACAGAAGATCAGGTGGGGGTCGGCGCCACGCCAGACCTGTCCGGCGACCACGCGGTCCACTTCGATGAGGCCATCGAGGTGACAGACCTCGGCATCGAGCAGGGCCTCGAACCGGGCATGGACCTGGGCTTCAGCACGAACGATGAGCCGGCGGTGCATGCCGACGAGCCGGATGCGCTCGTGCTCGATGCGAGCCTGACCGAGACCGTCGTCGATCACGAAGGCGGCGACAAGGTCGAATGGACCGACTCGGGCCTTGAGGACGACTTCGTCATCGGCGAGCCCGAGCCGCTCGACGCCGTTCAGGCGCTCGTCGACGATGCAGTGATCGTGGACGCCTTCTCGCCCGCGGATGCCTCCCCGACTGTGGAGGCCTCCCCGCCCGTGGATGCCGCCCCTGCCGTGATCCACGAGCCGCCGGCGGTGCCATCCGATGTGGTGCGTATCGGCGATCGCACGATCAGCCGCCCGCTCTATCTGATCTTCCTGTCCGAGGCCGATGAACTGATCCGCACGCTGACCGAGGACACCGCGCAATGGCGCGAGACACCCTCGCGCGAGGCGAGCGAAGCGGCCATGCGCGCGGTGCATTCGCTTGCCGGCAGCGCCGCCGTGGTCGAGCTGGAGCCGGTTCATGCGCTGGCCGAAACACTCGATCGCGCCTATGCCGCCCAGCGGCGCAGCGCATGCATGCCCGACGACGAGGCCTTCGCGGTCGTGTCGCGCACCGTCGAGCGCATGCACGGCATGCTGCATCAGTTTGCCGCCGGCTCATGGCCGGTTGCCGATCCCGAGGTGCACGCCGCATTGACGGCGCTTGTGCAGCGCTGGGCTCCGCCTGCGCGAGTCGCCGACCTCTCGGTGTTCACGGGCTCCAGCGACGACACGCGGGGCACGGCGCACGACTATTCCGACGACTATGCCGACGATCGGGACGCCGGGACGAGCCTGTCCAGCGATGCGCCGCCCGAAGCGCCCGCGCCGGCAATGGCCGAGCAGCCAGTCGACGAGCTCGATCCCGAGCTGTTGGCCATCTTCGTCGAGGAAGCCGACGACGACCTGCCGCGAGTCGGTGAAAGCCTTCGCGCCTGGGCCGAAAATCCGGGCGACGCGCGACTGCCGCAGACGCTGATGCGCCTGCTGCACACCGTGAAGGGTGGCGCCCGGATGGCGGGCGCCATGCGCCTGGGGCAGAAGTTGCACGACGCCGAGACCCGGGTCGAGACCCTTGCTGCGCTGCCGACCACTCCCGTCCAGCTGATCGAAGAATTGATCGCCGAGGTCGACCAGGCGGTCGCGATGTTCGAGGAGATCCGCCGGCCCGCCGCGGCTGCGCCTGCCGACGCCGCCGTAGTGCCGGCCATGGGCGAAGGCTCGGTGCTCACGGACCGCGCGCCGAACAGCGAAACCCCTTCAACAGACGTGCCTGGCATTGTTGCGACCGCCGCCTCGGCTGCCATGGCGGGCGGCCTGATCGTGGCTGCGGCCGCGCCGGCCGCCGCGGGCGATCACGCGGCTGTTGCGGGCGTCAGCGCCCAGGCCGAAGCCGGTGCTCGGGCGCCCGATGCGGCGCCAGCGAAGGCCGTCGACCTGCCCGTGCCGGCCAGCCACCCGCTGGTGCGCGTGCGTGCCGATCTGCTGGACAAGCTCGTCAACGAAGCGGGCGAAGTGTCGATTGCGCGCTCGCGGCTCGACAACGAACTGACGACGCTGCGGCAGTCGCTGGCCGACCTCACCGAAAATGTGGGACGGCTGCGCTCGCAACTGCGCGAGATCGAGATACAGGCCGACACGCAGATCCAGGCCCGGATCGCCAAGCAGAAGGTGCACGAAGGCAGCTTCGATCCGCTCGAGTTCGACCGCTACACGCGCTTCCAGGAACTCACCCGGATGATGGCCGAGTCGGTCAACGACGTTGCCACGGTGCAGGGCAACTCGATGCGCAGCCTCGATGAGGCCAGCCAGGATCTGCACCGGCAGGGCCAGGTGCTGCGCGATCTGCAGCAGAACCTGATGCGCGTGCGCATGGTGCAGTTCGGGTCGATCTCCGACCGGCTGTATCGCGTGGTGCGGCAATCGGCCAAGGAGACCGACAAGCGCGTGCATCTCGATATCAGAGGCGCCAGCGTCGAGGTCGATCGTGGCGTGCTCGAGCGCATGGCCGGACCGATCGAGCACCTGCTGCGCAATGCGGTGGCCCATGGCATCGAATCGGCTGCCACCCGGCATGCGCACGGAAAGTCCGACACCGGCGAAATCCAGGTCGAGATCCGCCAGGAGGGCCGCGAGATCGTCCTCTCATTCAACGACGATGGCGGTGGACTGGATCTGGCGCGGATCCGGCTGCGGGCCATCTCGCAGGGACTGATCGGCGAGCAGTCGACGCTGACCGACCGCGAACTGGCCGACCTGATCTTCGTGCCCGGCTTCACGACCGCGCAAAGTGTCACCGAGCTGTCGGGGCGCGGTGTCGGCATGGATGTCGTCCGCTCCGAGGTGGCCTCGCTGGGCGGGCGCATCGAGACCGAATCCCAGCCGGGGCGCGGCACGCGCTTCACCGTGCATCTGCCGCTGACTCTGGCGGTCGCGCAGGTGGTGCTGGTGGCCGCTGGCAAGGCGCGCTTCGCAGTGCCCTCGTCAAGTGTCGAGCAGGTGCTGCAGCTCAAGCCGCAGGCGCTGGCCTCGGCCTATGCCGAACGCTCGGTCGAATGGCAGGGCCAGAACGTGCCGCTGTTCTTTCTCGGCAGCCTGGTCGAAGCCCCCGATGTCACGCCGGTGGCGCAGCACTATTCGCCGGTGGTGATCATCCGCTCGGGCCATCAGCGCATCGCGCTGCACGCCGACGAGATCACCCGCAATCAGGAGGTCGTGGTCAAGAACGTCGGGCCGCAGGTTGCACGGGTGCGCGGCGTGACCGGCGCGACGGTGCTCGGCAATGGCGAGATCGTGCTGATCGTCAATCCGGTTGCGCTTGCGCAGGCGGCGGCCGGCGAAGTGTTCGACCGCGCCATTCCGGCGCCGACGATCACTGCGGTGCTGCCCGATGCGCTGCCGCCGGTCGTGATGGTGGTCGACGATTCGCTGACGGTGCGCAAGGTGACCCAGCGGCTGCTCAGCCGCGAGGGCTATCAGGTGCTGCTGGCCAAGGATGGCGTCGATGCGCTGCGCCAGCTGCAGGATGTGGTGCCCGACGCGATGCTGCTGGACATCGAGATGCCGCGGATGGATGGCTTTGACCTGACCCGCAACCTGCGGGCCGATGAGCGATTCGCCCGCATGCCGATCATCATGATCACCTCGCGAACGGCGGACAAGCACCGCAACCATGCGATGGGGCTCGGCGTGAACGTCTATCTGGGCAAGCCGTATCAGGAGGACGAGCTGCTGGCCCATCTGGCGCATTTCACCGAGCGCCGTCACCGTCAGGTGGTGGGGGCGACGGTCTGACAGCCGCATAGCGCGCCAGCGTCCGCTGGCGCGCTTCATCATGGGCGACGATGGGGCGCGGGTAGTTCTCGCCCAGTCGAACGCCCGCGGCGGCCGCTTCCAGCGGCGCGCTCAGCCAGGGCGCATGGATCGCCCGGTCGGCCAGCCCGCCAAGCTGCGGCAGATAGCGCCGGATGAACTGCCCGCGCGGATCGAACTTCTCGGATTGGGTGACCGGATTGAAGATCCGGAACCACGGCTGTGCGTCGCAGCCGGTGGAGGCCGCCCACTGCCAGCCGCCGTTGTTGGCGGCCAGATCGAAATCGATCAGCTGGCGCGCGAAATACGCCTCGCCCCGTCGCCAGTCCAGCCCCAGATCCTTGACCAAAAACGACGCGACGACCATACGCAGCCGCTTGTGCATGTAGCCGGTGCGGTTGATCTGGGCCATGGCGGCATCCACCAGCGGAAAGCCGGTGCGGCCCTCGCACCACGCCGCAAACGCCGCGTCGGCCGCGGGCCCGCTCTCCCAGACGATGCGGTCATAGTCGGGCTTGAAGGCGTGCCCGACCACGCGCGGATGGTGGTGCAGAATCTGGAAATAGAAGTCCCGCCAGATCAGTTCCCCAAGCCACACCGCGGCACCGGCCGCCGCTGCCGGATCTCGCGCTGCGGCCTCGCGGGCGGTGCGCGCCAGCTCGCGGATCGACACGGTGCCGAAGCGCAGATGCACCGACAGGTAGGACGGACCCTTGACCGCCGGGAAGTCGCGTGTGTGTCCGTATTCGCCGATCCGTTCCCGAAACTGCGCCAGCAGCGCCGCGCCGCCCGCGCGGCCGGTGCGGATTCCCAGCGCCTCCAGATCGACCGGCTCGAATCCCATCGACGTCAGCGCCGGAACCGGTTCGCGCCGCGGCGGCGGGACAAGGCGTGCGTCGAGGTCGACGGTGCGGGGCGCCAGATCCTCCGCCGTCAGGCGCTTTTCCCAGGCGCGGCGGTACGGCGTGTACACCGAGAACGGGGTGCCGGCGCCGGTCAGGACCTCGTCGCGCTCGAAGATGACCTGATCCTTCAGGCTGACGAAGCGCCGGCCTTCGCCGCCGAGCAGCTGCTCGACGCGGGCGTCGCGGGCGACCGCCTGCGGTTCGTAGTCCCGATTGGCGTACACGGTTTCGACCGCCAGTTCGCGCGCCAGTGCGACGATCGTGTCGGCGCCCGGTCCATGCCGAACGACAAGTCCGCCTCCGGCGG
>DAONCJ010000028.1:0-15017 GCA_035401985.1 Burkholderiaceae bacterium
CGGATCTCGAGGCCAATGGCATTCCTTCGGTCGGTGTGGCCACCACCGAGTTCATCGATGCCGCAGCCGTGCAGTCGAAGGCACTGGGCACCGATCCGGCGTATGTGTTCGTCCCGCACCCTGTGCAGGACCGCACCGACGACGAACTGAAGCAGATGGCAGACGACCACCTCGAGGCGATCCTCGCCCTGCTGGTGAAACAGAAACACTGACGGCATATTCCATGAGCGCTGGCACACGACTTCCCGGTACACCGATTCCGATGCACATGTGGCCGGGCTCCGGCGGTGTGCGCATCGCCGGAGATTCCTGGGGCGACCCCAACGGTCCCCTGGTCCTGCTGCAGCACGGTGGCGGGCAGACCCGGCATGCCTGGAAGGGCGCCGGCGAAACGCTCGGGGCGGCCGGCTACTTCGCGGTCGCTTTCGATGCCCGCGGTCATGGAGATTCCGACTGGGCGCCCGACGGTCAGTACGGCCAGGATGTGATGGTCGAGGACCTCGAGTGCGTCGTCGCGGCACTCGGCAATCGCCGCCCGGTGCTGGTCGGCGCCTCGATGGGCGGCGGCACCAGCCTGGTGGCGGTCGGTGAGGACCGTGTCGACGCCACCGCGCTGGTGCTGGTCGATGTCGGCCCGCACATCGAGGCCGAAGGCGTGGGCAAGATCCAGGCGTTCATGACCCGCAAGCCGGAAGGCTTCGATTCACTGGACGAGGTGGCCGATGCGATCGCCAGCTATCAGCCGCACCGCACGCGTCCGCGCAATGTGGCGGGTCTTGCCAAGAACGTCCGGCTGGGCGCCGACGGCAAGTACCACTGGCACTGGGATCCGCGCTTTCGGGCGGGCCGCCAGGTGATGGACAAGCGGCGCGAACGGCTCGAAGCCTGTTCGCGCAATCTGACGCTGCCCACGCTGCTGGTGCGCGGCGGCCTGTCGGATCTGCTCAGCGAAGAGGGCGCGCAGACCTTCCTCGCGCTGTGCCCGCACAGCGAGTACGTCAACGTGACCGGCGCAGGCCACATGGTGGCGGGCGACCGCAACGATGTGTTCGCGCATGCGGTCATCGAGTTTCTGAAGCGCAAGGTGCCGGTGGGTGCCAGCCCGGTGCACCCGGCGCATGTCACGCGTCCGCATCACGAAGGCCCGCCAGGGGACATTGTCGACGTGCCTTGAACCACGCGGCCGGACGCTGTGCCCGTCCTGGCGCCGGCCGTTTACCGCAGAAGAAAGCCCACCATGAACGTCGAATCCGAGCGGTTCGCCGCGCAGCCGGCCGTACACGCAACGGGCCAGTCCCTGCTCGACGAGGCAAATGCCTGGCTGGCCGCGTTCGAGCGAGGTTTGCGTCGGCGCGACATCCCTGCGCTGCGCACGCTGTTCCTGGACGATTGCCATTGGCGCGATCTGCTCGCGCTGACCTGGGACGTGCAGACCGTGTCCGGACGCGACGCGGTGACCACAGCGCTGGCGGCCGTCCCGAGCCGGTTCACGCCCGAGAACTTTCGCATCGACCCGCGGCGCACCGCCCCACGCGTGGTCAAGCGGGCCGGCGAAACCGTGCTCGAAGTCCTGTTCCGCTTCGACACCTCGGTGGGGCCCTGCGACGGTGTGCTGCGCCTGAAATCCCCGCAAGACGGTGCGCCGCGCGAGGCCTGGAGCCTGGCCACCGCGCTGGATGCGATCGCCGGTCATGAGGAGGCTTTTCGACGGCCCCGCAACCGCAGCCACACGGTGCCGCGCGACTTCAGAGCGCCGAACTGGACCGACCTGCGCCAGGCCGATTGCGCCTACGATGGCCGAGACCCGGTGGTGATGGTGGTCGGCGGCGGCCAGGCCGGCCTGTCGATTGCCGCGCGCCTGCGCCAGCTCGAGATCGACACGCTGGTGGTCGACCGGCATCAGCGGGTTGGCGACAACTGGCGCACCCGCTATCACGCGCTCAGTCTGCACACCCGCACGCATGTCAATCACCTGCCGTATCTGCCGTTTCCCGAGACATGGCCCGACTACATCTCGAAGGATCAGCTCGCGGGCTGGTTCGAGTATTACGTGACGGCGATGGAGATCAATGTCTGGAGCGGCACCGAGTTCGTCGGCGGACGCTACGACGACAGCGCCCGGCGCTGGACCGTGACGCTGCGCAAGAGCGATGGCTCAGAGCGCACGATGCGCCCGACCCACCTGATCATGGCCACCGGGGTGAGCGCGGTGCCGGCGAAGACGCGCATTTCGGGGATCGAGGCCTATCGAGGCGAGGTGCTGCATTCGGGCGAATTCACCAGCGGTACGGCGTGGGCCGGGCGTCCGGTGATGGTGTTCGGCAGCGGCACCAGCGCCCACGATGTCGCGCAGGACCTCGAAGCCAGCGGCGCGCTGGTCACCCTGGTGCAGCGCAGCCCCACGATGGTCCAGAACCTCGAGCCCACCGCGCAGCTGCCGTACATGGCCTATGAGGAAGGACCCAGCGTCGACGACTGCGATCTGATCTCGCTCGGCACTCCGATGGCGCTGGCCAGGCAGTCCGCGCGTCTGACCAATCCGAGGGCGCTCGAACTCGATCGGACACTGATCGATGGCCTGAAGGCGTCGGGGTTCCAGGTGGACGAGGGCGAGGACGGCATCGGCTGGCAGCTCAAATACCAGATGCGCGGCGGCGGCTACTACTTCAATGTCGGCTGTTCGAACCTGATCGCCGAAGGCCGGATCAAGGTGCTGCCCTTTGCGCAGATCGAGTCCTTCCAGCCGCAAGGCATCAAGCTGCGCGACGGCAGCACGCGTCCTGCAGACTTGATCGTCACCGCCACCGGGTATCTGGGCCAGCGCGAAATGGCGGCGCGGCTGCTGGGCGACGACATCGCCGAGCGCATCGGCCCGGTCTGGGGCATCGACGAGGCGCGCCAGGAGCTTCACAACATGTGGCGGCGCACGCCGCAGCCGGGGCTGTGGTTTCTAGCGGGCGGGCTGGCGCAGTGCCGCATGTATTCCAAGCCGCTGGCGCTGCAGATCCAGGCGATCGAACTGGGCCTGTTGCCGGACGACCTCCTGAATTCCCAGAATCTCAGGGGTCCGTCGCCGACAGCACCATCAACATCTCAGCGATGACCGAAAAGCTCTCGTCGTCGCCCCCATCGATCACGATCGGTTCGAAGCCGGGCTGATCCGAGTCGGGCCGCAGCGTGATCCGGCTGTGCCGCCAGGTTCCGTCGGGGTCTTGCCGCTTCTCGCTGGAGTAGACCTTGACGGTGTAGCGTCCGCCGGTGTCCTGATCGGTGAATCCACGATGCTGGACCACCACCACCTTGCCTTCGCGCGTGCCCGGCGGGTTGACCCGGAACAGGCACCATGCTCCGTTCGAGATCCGCCGGTTCATGGATTCACCGACCACCTGGGCCACGAACAGACCCGGACCAGGGCGGATCCAGTCGGGCAGCGCGACCCACGTATCCGCGCCGTCGTCCAGCGTCTGCGGATCGGAGAAGACACCGGCCGCGAACCGCAGATCGATAACGGGCGCACAGATGACTCCGGCATCACGCTCCTGCCGCGACACACGCCGCAAGGGCACCACGTTCGAGGACTCGGGCTTCCCGGCGAATGTTCCAGGCGTCGTCAGGCCGACAGCGTCATCGCTGGCGTCGGCGGCCGCCACATCGCCCATCGCCCGCAATCGCGATCGCAGGTAGGCAGCCAGCGGCGCGTCGGTACAGTAGACGTAGCATCCTTTCATGCCGCGCGTCATCAGGGTGCGATAGGTGTTCTTGACGATGCTGTCGGCCAGCGCGCGGGCCCGCTCGGGCTCGGCCTTGAGCATCGCTTTCAAGCCCCTGACGGACTGATCCGAGGAAGCGCGCTTGCTTGCATCCGTGATCACTCGTCCGTCGCGATACGCGAGGTCCGGTCCGATGATGACGCCCACGTAATCGAGTTCCAGCCCCTGGCAGGTGTGGATGCATCCCACCTGATCCACGGATCCCGGTGTCACGATCCACAGGCTGCCGTCCTTGTCCAGGTTCCATCGGCGTTTGTAGTCGAACTGCGGCAGCTCGATGTCCCACGCCTGTGCGTCCTTTTTGCTCGGCCACTTCCAGCAGTAGCCTGCGACCACGCGGGCGCTGTTGCTGGCGCGGTTCTTCGCTTCGATCAGCGCGTGCAGTTCGGCCGGGTCGTCGAACACTCTGAAGTCGTACTGAGCCGCCTCCAGCGTGGGATTGGCCGTCTCGCGTATGGCCAGCGTGTTGTCCAGCCAGGCGAGGTAGCCATCCGAACCGTTGCACCTGAATTGCGAGGTCAACTCGAGCTCGGTGACTGCGGCGCCCAGCGCATGCGCCTGTCGGCGAAGCTCCTCGGTGTGACCGATGTCCAGCAGGGTGACCCGTTGATCGTCGTCGACGAAGAAGACCGTGCAGCGCGCCGAGCGGATCAACTCCTTCACCTGGTTCTCGCCGAGATTGCGGTAAAGGCCGCTTTTCTCATTGAGGCGATGCGCTTCATCGACGACCAGGGTGTCGTAGCTGTCGGCTTCGTTGTTGAGGAATGCGCCGGAGCCGCTGAACAGATTGCTGATCCTCGTCTTGGTGAACGTGCCGCTCAGGCGCGCCTCGTAGACTGCTCGCGGCGCTGCGTTCTTGGACACGTAGCGCGCATTGCGGCCACGGGCGATCAATGCGCCGAGCAGATTGATGGCAATCACCGACTTGCCGGTACCGGGCCCACCGCGGACGATCACGACCTGCTTGCGCTGCGACGCCCGTGTATCGGCCTGCAGGATCGTCTCGTGTGCCAGCTTCTGGTCGTCGATCAGCACGAACTCCGGCTTGCCTTGCAGCAGCCCCGCGACGCTGTCGATCAGCATCTTCGACGGTCGGATTCGCCCGTTCTCGATGGCGTAGAGCGCGCCTCGGCGGTCGCCATGGCGCACGTGCTCGCGAATGAATGCCTGCAGTTTTGCGCGCTCATGCAGCAGGAACAGCGGTGCGCGCGCCAGATGCTCGCGATAGTGCGGATGATCGATTTCGCCGTCGCGCTGATGGTTGTGCAGGTAGGCGCAAGGCTGCAGCGTCATGCCACCATCCTGAACGGCGGCGTTGAAATCCTGCAGATAAGCCGCGTACGACCATGCCTGGTAGGAGGGGTGCGGTCCCTCCCGTTCGCCGGCGGGCCCGCCGCGGCGTGCCCAGACGATCGCGTCTTTTTCACTTCGGCGAGACTCGGACCATTGCTTGAGTTCGACGATGACCACCTTGGTTCGTGCGAGGTTGTCCTCGCCGGTGATCACGAAGTCGATACGTTTGGAACTCTGCGGAAGCTGGTATTCGATGGCAACGCCCGCATCATCCGGAATCTCCTCGTCCTGCAGCACCTTTGCCATCTCGAGCAGCGAGTGCTTCCAGGCTTGCATTTCAGAGGGGCCGACGCCATGGCCGGTCGTGCTGCGGAACTGGCGCGACATCACGTCTTCGATGTCGTCACGCAATGCGTGATGCAGAAACTGGCTTTTGCTTGCCTGATAGATGATCAATTCGGTGTGCCGATCAGCGCTCGTTGTACTTCGTGCTGCTCCCGTGCGACACGTCCACCGGATACTTGATCGCATTGAGCTTCAGCTTGGCCTGCGCGGCCGCGATCGGGTCGATGCCGAGCTTGCCGGCCAGCTGGATCAGGTACAGCAGCACATCGGCCACCTCGGTGCCGACCGCCTCCAGTTTTTCGGGAGGCAGTGACCGGCTCTGGTCCTCGGTCAGCCATTGAAAGTGTTCCAGCAGTTCGGCGGCCTCGACCGATAGCGCGCTGGCGAGGTTCTTGGGCGAATGGAAGGGCTCCCATGCTCGGTCCCGGGCGAACTGGTCGAGCTGCCGGGCAAGGTCGTCGAGCGAATCGGGCATGGCTGGCATTTCCATCAAGGGCGTCCATCGTTGGCGCGCTGGGAGTGGACCCTCATGGCAGGCGCAGGACCACCGCTTCCCAGATTGCAACCATCACCAGCACAGATGCGGTCAGGATGCCAAGCTGCAAGGTGGAGAACCAGTGCCCCCAGGCGGCCGCGGCGAACAGCGCGGCGAGCGCCAGGAGACCGGTCATGTGGGACAGCGGCGGCGTGCGGCGCTCGTAGCAGACCCACTTGAACAGCATGCAGCCCGTCAGGAACAGCGCCGATCCGCCAATGACCGTGGCCATCGCGGCCGCGTCGGCATGGTCGGGATGGACCAGCACCATCTCGTCGCCCACAGCCGAGACGATCACGCCGGCCACGATCGGAATATGCAGGAACGAATAGGCGGCGCGGGCGACCCGGCCTGGGTCCGATGATTTTGCGATGTGCGCGGCCGCATGTTCCGCGCCGTCGTGGAAGTAGACCCACCACATCGCCACCGTGCCGACGAAGGCGCTGAGCGCGCCGGCCACGCCGGCGGCCGTCAGCGGCCGATCGGCGAAGGTGGCGCCCGTGATCAGCAGCGATTCGCCCAGGGCGATGATCACGAACAGCGCACAGCGTTCGGCCATGTGCCCGCCGTCTATCGCCCATTCCGCCGTCTTCGAGGCACCCAGGCCAGGCGTCCAGTAGAGCAGCCATGGCGCGGCGAACTCGAGGGAGATCGCGGCAATCCACCAGAGCGGGCGCTGGGCCGGGTCGGCAGCCGCGCCGCCGAACCACAACAGGCCGGTGAGCACCACCCAGAAGACGTTGCGCTGGAAATTGCGCCGGCGATTGAGCGGCTCGTCGCGGGCGGCCCACACGACGAAGCCGCTGCGGATCAGATGCATCAGCACATAGCCGGTGGCGAAGGCCCAGCCACCGGCCGCGAACGCCGTGGGGATCGACAGGCTGACCACCAGCCCGGTCAGCATCAGTGCGAACATCAGCAGGCGTACCGGCAGCCGTTCGGGGTCGAGCGCGTTGGTGGCCCAGGCGGTGTAATTCCACAGGCTCCAGACTGCCAGCAGAAGCATCATCGTCTGCAGCGCACCCAGCGCATTGGTCCGGCCGAGCAGCAGGTGCGAGAGCTGGGTGATCGCGAACACGAACACCAGGTCGAAGAACAGCTCGACCATGGTCACCTTCGCGCCGTGCCCGCCGTGGTGCTGCGGGCGAAACAGCGAGTGGCTGCGCGGGGCGGCGTGGTGCGTGGGGGGCGGGGCCGCTTCGTGCGAGGGGCGCGGGGCCGCTTCGTGCGAGGGGCGCGGACCGGTGTGCCCCGCCGCGGCCGGGGCACTGCCCCGCGCGCTCACAGCACGCAGCCGTGATGCGCGGAAGACACCAGCCGGATGTACTTGTCGTGCACGGAACCAGGGCGCGCCTTGGTGCTCCGGTCAGGCGCGCGCCAGTCGGCCATGCGCCGGGCAATCTCCTCATCGGACACATCGAGGTTCAGCGTCCGCGCGCCGGGATCGATGACGATGGTGTCGCCGTCGCGCACCGCGGCGATCGGGCCGCCGCGCGCCGCCTCTGGCGAGATATGGCCGATCAGGATGCCGTGCGACACCCCGGAGAACCGGCCATCGGTGATCAGCGCGACGCCTTCGGCCAGGCCGCGACCCTGCAGCTGGATCGTCAGCATCACCATCTCGGGCATGCCCGGTCCGCCGACCGGCCCGACATTGCGCACCACGATCACATTGCCGGGCACGATCTCGCCGGCGCGGATCGCCTTCATCGTGTCGGCCTCCGACTCGAACACCCGGGCGGTGCCGCGAAACTCGCCCTTCTCCAGGGTCTTGCCCGACAGCTTGAGCACGCAGCTTTCGGGAGCAATGTTGCCCTTCAGCACGCTGATGTGATTGTTCGGCGGGGCGGTCGGCCGCGACACCGGCACCACGACGTTCTGCGTGCCGAGCTGCTCGAGCGTCGGCACGTCTGCGAGGTTCTCGGCCAGCGTCTTGCCGGTGACGGTCATCACGTCGCCATGCAGCAGGCCGTGACGCATCAGCTCCTTCATCACGATCGGCACGCCACCCAGCGCATGCAGACTGGCCATCGCGTAGGGACCGTGCGGCTGCAGATTGCAGATCAGCGGAATGCGCTCGCCGACCTGCTGGATGCGCTCGATCGTGATCGGCACCTGCGCCTCGCGGGCGATTGCCAGCAGATGCAGGTACATGTTGGTCGAGCCGCCCATCGCATACACGGTGGTGATCGCGTTCTCGAAGGCGCGTTCGGTCATGATGTCCAGCGGCCGGATGCCGGCCGCGATCAGCCGATACAGCGCGTCCACCGACGCATGCGCCTGCGACCGCACGTCCGCGTGGATGTCGCTTTGCGCGTCGTAGTCGGCCGGGTGCGAGGCGCCGCGGGGCAGCATCATGCCGATTGCCTCGGCGATCGTGCTCATGGTGTTGGCGGTGAACATGGCGCCGCAGGTGCCGCTGCCCGGCATCACGTTGCGCTCGAGCTCGAGCAGCTCCTGCGCGGTGATGCGGCCGGCCTCCTGCGAGGCCCGGCCTTCGGCGTAATCCATGATCGTCAGGTTGTTGCCCTTGCTCGCCCACGGTTCGAACGGCACGCTGCCGGGCGAGCTGGTGCCCGGATACAGCACCAGGCCGAAGGCGTTGGTTCGCGCCAGCGGCATCAGCGCGGCCGCGCCGGTCTTGTCGCAGCCGGAGATGACGATCATCGCTTCGCCGTGGTGCGCGTAGTGGCCGATCTCGAAGCAGTCGGCGGCGACATCGCGCGACACCAGGCTGTAGCCGGCGGTGGGCGTGCCTTGAGTGAGCGCATCGGAAACGGCGGGCGCGCCGACGATCAGGCCCTGGCCGCCGCGCTCGCCGATGATCTCGACCAGCAGGTCGGTGATGGTGCGCACCCGGTTGTTGCAGCGGTGCGCGTTGGTGTAGGCGCTGGCGATCGTGACCACCGCGTTGGTCTTCGCCGCGCGGTCGGGTTCGAAGCCGGCGGCCCGCAGTTCCACCCGGGACCGCTTCCAGAAAATACTGCTGTCTTGTGCCATGAAGTTGCCCCGGAAGGAGTGGTGCAGGGATGCGGAGGCCGGCATCGTGGCCGGGCTGCAAGTCGTTGGAGAAGGCCCGGAGATCGGGCCGGCAGACCCGTCCGCGAATCAGGCCTTCGGCTTGCGCGCCGCTGCCTGATCGGCAAGCGCCTGCTTCACGCTGGCACGCGCGCCGACCGCATCGAACCAGGCCTGCGCGCCGGGCATCTGGGCCAGCATGTCCAGCCCGGCGTGCTCCTTGGCCGACAGGTTGGCGAGCGCGAAGGTCCAGTACGCGAAGATGTCCGCGTAAGTGAACTGCTCGCCGGCGATCCACGGTGAAAACTTGACGAGCTTGCTGACGGCGGAAAGGCCCTTGGGCAGATCGCGCCCGACGTCCGCCTTGATGTCGGCGCCGACTTCACGACCGAACAGGAAGCCCAGGCCGCGACGCGCCGGCAACTCGATGTACAGCTCGAGCGACTGCACCAGCTCGCGCACCTTGGCGCGTGCGAAGGGATCGGCGGGCAGCAGCGCGGGCGTCGGGTAGGCCTCCTCGAGGTAGTCGAGGATCGCGTGCGTCTCGGCCAGGTAACCGGCCTCGGTCTGGATGCAGGGAATCTTGCCCATCGGGCTGATTGCCAGATAGGCCGGCTCCTGCGATGGCCGGGTCAGCACCGCCTCATACGGCAGGCCCTTTTCGAGCAGTGCCGTCTTGACCATGTTGTAGTAGTTGCTGAGCGGTGCACCGTGCAGTTTGAGCATTGCTGTCTCCAAAGGGGAAAGGGGTTTCCGGGGGTTCAGACCCCGGCGGTTCAGACGGCCTTGCCGTCGTCCAGGCTCACCACCACCGCGGCGTTCGCGATGATGATCGCGTCGGTGCCGGTTTCGGCAGGGATCTCGAGTCCACCTTTCACGGCAGTCACGGTGACCGTGCCGTAGGGCAGCTCGGCGGCCACCGCCGCGGTGTCTACCGCGTCCGGGTTTGGCACCGCGATCGTCACGTCGACGAACATGTCCTGGGCTGTCTTGCCCATCATCCGGAAGAAGCCGAGGCTGCTGTGGCGGATGGCGTCGGAGACCGCGCGGCGGGCGGCCTTGGTCGCGTCACGGCCGTGGACGTCGACGCCCATGCCCATTTCGGTGATGCAGCGTACGCGTGCCATCGGAGTCCTGAGGTGTGTGGGTCGGGGGGCCGGCCATCTTGCCCGGTTCCGCCGGTCCCGGAAAGTTCGCGCCCCAGAAAGCGATTCGGCGTCGATCAGGCCTCGACGGTGAACGTCAGCCCCGCATGGCTCTGCAGCCGGTCGATCAGCCGCTGCTGCATCGCGGCGCCCGGTGTCCACACGCCACCCCGCAGGTCGGGCGTGTCCCTGACCAGGCAGATCGCGGCCTCGGCCAGCATCTTGGCGGTCGAGCCATAGCCGGGGTCACGGTCGCCCTGCACCGACACCCGCACCTGGCGGCCGTCGGCCGCGATGCCGATGAACAGGATGTCGAACGAGCCCGCTTCGCGCTCGGCTTCGGTCGGGCCTTCACCCGGCTTGGGCGGGTTCACGAGCATGACTTCGAAGTCGCTCGGCGTGCCGGGCGTCACGATCGACATCTCGTCGTACTTGAAATCCCGTCCCCACGGATGGCCCATCAGGAAGTTCGAGCGATGGATGTTCTTGGAGTTGATGGCCGCCATCATGAACGGACGGACCTCGGCGCCGACATCGTCGTCGTGCATCGGCGCGGCGGCCGGGGGCTGGTCGGGGCCGGTGAAGCCCGGCGTGAGCGCAAACGGATTGACCATCAGGTCGCGCAGCGACGGGTCCTTCGCGACGGCGGCCCGGGTCGCGATGCCGCTGGCCGCGGTGCCGCCCGACAGTCCGCCGTGGACCGCCCGCACGCGTCCCTTGACCCGCGGCACCGGGCCGCCAAGGCGAGCCTTCGCAGTCTCCTGGCAGAAGAAGACGCCCAGCTCGAACGGGATGGAGTCGAAGCCGCAGGAGTGCACGATGCGCGCGCCGCTGCGCCGGGCTGCCTCGTCGTGGGTGGCGATCACCCGGGCCATCCAGTTCGGCTCGCCGGTCAGGTCCAGACAGTCGGTGCCTTCGGCCACGCAGGCTTCGACCAGTCTGTCGCCATAGAGCTGATAAGGCCCGACGGTGGTGATGACGGCGCGTGTCCGTCGCACCATGGCGGTCAGCTGCGCCGGGTCGTCGGAATCGGCGACCACCAGCGGCGTGCCGGCGGGCGCGCCGATGCTGTCGCGCACCTGCGCCAGTTTGGCGGCGCTGCGGCCTGCCATCGCCCAGCGCAGCGGGTCGCCGGTCTGCTGGCGGCGCACCAGGTATTGGGCGACCAGGCGGCCGGTGTAGCCGGTCGCGCCATACACGATGAGATCGAATTCGGCAGTCGTTTTCACTGGGAGGTCCGGGCAGGTGTGGGAGGCCACAGCTTGCCGACTGCGCCCGTGCAGGGCAAGCGCCGCCGCACGGCGGTGAGCCGGTGCCGCGCATCCGGGACACAGGCTCGTTGCGCAACGGTTCGGGTTCGATGGCGGGAGCTTGCCGTACACTCTCGGACGCTTCTGCTCCCTTCGGCGTTGCGCGGCGGTCTGCGCGCGAGGCGCCGCCAGAACCGACCCGAGATCCCCATGCCCTCCCCGATTTCCAGACGCACGGCCGTCCTGTCCCTGGCGTCCGCCAGCCTGTTGCCGTTCCGGGCGCACGCCCAGTCGGCATCCGCGCTCGAAATCGGCGTGCTGCCCAACATCAGCGCCCGGGTGCTGATGGCGCAGTATCAGCCGATGCGTGATTACCTCGCGCGTGAACTCAAGCGCCCAGTGCAGGTTTCGACGGCGCCCAACTGGACGGCCTTCCATCAGCGCACGCTCGCGCTCGACTACGACGTCATCGTCACCGCCGCCAACCTCGCCCGTGTCGCCCAGGTGGACAGGGGTTACGTTCCGATGCTGGTCTACGCCCCCCAGATCAAGGGCATGGTGGCATACCCCACCAGCCGGCCCCTGAAGGACCTGGCGGACCTCGGCGGCAAGACGCTGGTCCTGTCCAATCACCAGTCGCTGGTTGCGCTGCGCGGCATGCAGTGGCTGGCCGAGAAGGGCCTGCAGCGGGACCGGGACTTCAAGACCATCAACACGCCAACCGACGACAGCGTGGGCAACGTGGTGGTGCGCGGTGATGCCGCCGCCGCGATGCTCAGCGGCGGAGAGTTCCGCGCCATACCCGACGCCATCCGTGCCCAGTTGACGGTGATGACGACCTTCGCCGAAGTGCCTGGCTTCGTCGTGCTGGCCAGTCCGAAGCTCGCACCGGCCGATGCCCGTGCCGTCAAGGAGCACCTGCAGCGCTTCGGCTCGGCAAGCGACGAGGGCAAGGGCTTCTTTGCGAGCACGGGCTTCACGCAGATCCGGGAGCCCGCGCCCGGCATGATGGAGTCGATGGACGGATTCGTCGACGCGACGCGCAAGGTGCTGGCCGTCACCGGCTGACCATGATGCGCTGGCCTGACTGGTCGCTGCGCAGCCGGCTGATCGTTGCCTGCGTGCTGGTCCAGTCCCTCGCCTGCGTGCTGGTGGTGTTTGCCAGCACGCGCCTGCTGCAGCGCACGCTGCTCGAGCAGGCCCGATCCGAGAGCGCGACGATCGCGGTGCTGCTCGACCAGGCCATCGCCGCACCGCTGGCACAGCGCGACTACGCCACATTGCAGCAGACGCTCGATCTGGTCCGCAGCGACCACTCCATCCGTTACCTCGCGCTGTCGGACCACCGTGGCAAGCGCGTCGTCTCCTCGGGTCTGGGTCCTGATCAGCCCCTGCCGCCCCGCGACGCCGGCGAGATCGACATCGAGCGCGCCGATGGGACGCTGCACCTGCGCGTGCCGGTCTCGGTGGGCGGTCAGCCGCTGGGCCAGGTCGACTTCGGTCTGTCGACGGCCGCCCTGCGCGAGGCCCGAGCCGACTTCCTGCGCCACAGCTATGCGATCGGGGCCGGCGCACTGATCGCCTCGATGCTGGCACTCGCGGCCATCGCCTACGCCATCACAAGGCATCTGGCGCGGCTGGCGCAGGCGAGCGCGAAGGTCGCCGAGGGCGACTTCAGCGTCCAGGTGCCGGTGACGACCGACGACGAGATCGGCCGGCTGGCGGGCAGCTTCAATGCGATGGCCGCGGCGGTGAAGCAGCGGGTGGCGGCCTTGGAGGTGAGCGAAGCGCAGCAGAGGGTGCTGCTGACCGCCGCACGGGACGAGCAGTCGCGGCTCACCACGCTGCTCGGTGCGATGCACGGCGGCATCATGTTCGTCGATGCCGAGCGGCGTGTGCTCTACGCGAATGCGTCGTTCGCCCGCATCTGGCTGATCCCCCCGCCGGTCGCCGGGCAGCGCCTGGCCGACATCGTGCCGCTGCTGTCCGCGCAGACCGGCCCGGCCGATGCAGCGCACCTCGGGGCCATGCTGCGCGTCGCCACCGGCGAGCCGATGGCGAATCGCGAATTGCATACCCTCGATGGCCGGGTCATTGCGCAGCGGATGCAGCCGGTGCCCCAGGGGTCCGAGATCAGCGGCTGCATCTGGTTCCATGACGATGTGACGCTGGAGCGGCAGACGCAGCAGCGGGCCTACCAGGCCCTGCACGATCCGCTCACCGCGCTGCTCAATCGGCGCGGACTGTACGAATCGCTGCACCCCGCGTTTGCGAACGCGGCCGCGGTCCATCAAGAAGTGGCGCTGCTGTTCATCGATCTGGACGACTTCAAGCACGCCAACGACGTCGGCGGCCATCGGACCGGCGACGAGATCCTGATGGCGGTGGCGCGGGTCCTGAGCGGTCACATGCACCGGGGCGAGATCGTCGCCCGGCTTGGCGGCGACGAGTTTGCCGTGCTGTGTCCGGGCGTCAACGCCGCCGCAGCGTCGGAGCTGGCGGCCGGATTCGTGCAGGCAGTCTCGTCGCTGCGATTCGAAGCCGCCGCACAGATCCTGCGGGTGGGCTGCAGCGTCGGGATCGCGATCTACCCGACCGACGCGACCACCGAAGACGAGCTGATCGCCTGTGCCGACTCGGCAATGTACGAGGCCAAGCGCAGCGGCAAGAACGGCTGGGCGCTGTATCGCAACGATCCATTGCGCTCGCAGGCCGAGGCCGTGCGGGTCGACTGGAACGCCCGCATCCACCGCGCGCTGCAGGACCATCTTTTCGTGCTGCATTTCCAGCCGGTGCATCGCGCCAGCGACCTGCGGGTGTCCCATCACGAGGCGCTGATCCGCATGGTCGACGAGCGCGACATCACCCGGCTGATCGCGCCCGGCGATTTCGTGCCGCATGCCGAACGCAGCGGCAAGATCCGCCAGATCGACCGGTGGGTGTTCGAGGCCTGCGTGCAGCTGCTCGCCCGCGCCGAGCCGGGCGTCAGCATTGCCGCGAACCTGTCGGCCCGATCGCTGGAGGACGCGAGCTTCCCCGGCTACCTGCGCGATCTGCTCGAGCGCTACGACGTCGATCCGCGGCGGCTGCACATCGAACTGACCGAGACCTCGGCGATTGGCGACGCGCTGGCCGCCAGAGTGTGGATCAACGGCCTGCGCGGCCTGGGCTGCGCGGTGCATCTGGACGACTTCGGCAGCGGGTTCAGTTCATTCGCCCACCTGAAGCTGCTCGATGTCGATGCGATCAAGATCGACGGCGCCTTCATCCGTGACTTGCGCACCGATCCGAGCAACCGGCTGTTCGTCGCCTCGATGATCGAGATCGCGCACAGCCTGAACAAGCGGGTCGTGGCCGAGCAGGTCGAAGACGGGCAGACGCTCGAGGTGCTGCGCAGCCTCGGCGTCGATTTCGTGCAGGGCTTTCACCTCGGGCGGCCGTCGGTGCGTCTGGCCGACAGCCGGCCGCCCAAGCTGCTGCAGATCGTGCCTGACCGGCGCCGCGGCGCCGAGGGCCAGTCCGCCTGATCCGCTTCAGTCGATCTTGATGCCGAGCTGCTCGGTCAGCCGGATCCAGATCGGGCTTTCCTCGCGCCACTTGCGCTTGGCCTCGGCCATCGTGGTCGGCTTGTCCTCGATCGCGAAGGCCTCGCGCAGCGACA
>DAONCJ010000029.1:0-14980 GCA_035401985.1 Burkholderiaceae bacterium
CGCTGATGCCGGCGTTGGCAATCACGACGTCCGGCACACCGGCCAGTTCGATGAAGCGCCGGGCGGCCAGGGTGAGGGCCGGGCGATCCGCCACGTCGGCAGGCAGACAGTGAACCGGCCCACCCAACTGGACAGCGAGCCGGTCAAGCGCATCCTTGCGACGCGCGATCAGTCCGATGACCGCCTGGGGATCGCGCCGGCGGTATTCGCGGGCCAGCGCCTCGCCGATCCCGCTGGAGGCGCCGGTGATGACAACCCGCATGGTCACCCGCGCCGCATGCGGCCCGCTACTTGCGGGCCTTGCGCTCGAGGTCGAGCAGATACTCGACGACCTGCAGCGCCTGGGCGTTGCCGCGGGCCATCGAGGGCGAGGTGAAATACTTGCCGTTGACGGCCAGGCCTGGCACGCCATCGAGCCCCCAGGCGCGCGCCTGCTGCATGGCCTTCTGCTTGCGGGTGCGCACCGCGAAGGACTCGTAGGTGTCCAGAAAGGCCTTGCGATCGACCCCCTGCCTGGCCAGGAAGTCGGCCATGCGATCGGGCTTGTCCAGCGACACACGGTCCACATGAATGGCCGTGAAGACCTTCTCGTCCAGGGTCGCGTTCTTGCCCAGCGCCTCGAGCGTGTAGTAAAGCTGCTGATGCGGCTCCCATGCCGGCCCCAGCGCCACGTGCACCTTGCGGAAGCTCACGTCGGCCGGCAGCTTGCGAGACCACTCGCGCAGCGTCGGCTCGAGCGAGAAGCAGTGGGGGCACCCGTACCAGAAGAACTCGAGCACCTCGAGCTTGCCGCCCGAGTCGGTCGGCTGGGTGGGCTGGACGACGCGGTACTCCACCCCTTCCTTGGGCAGGCCCTGGGCGCGTGCCGGGGAAAGTGCCAGCAGCGCGGCACCGGCGGCGGCGGTCTTCAGGAACTGGCGGGTTTGGGGACGCAGGGGACCGGACATGAATCTATGCTCCTTCAGCGCTGGCGGACGACTGCCGCCTCGATGCCGTTTTCGGCCAGCCGCGAACGGATCTGGTTGACGTCATCGACTTTCGGATAGGGGCCCACTCGAACGCGATACATCGTCTGTCCGTTGACGTCGGCGCTCAGCACACGCGCCTCGTAACCCAGCAGCGCCAGCTTGCCGCGCATGCTTTCGGCATCGTCCAGGGTGCGGAACGCGCCGGCCTGCAGCAGGAAGGAGGAACGCTCTTCACGGCCAGGATCGGCCGCCTTGGGCTCGGCAGGCCGGGCCTCGGCCGACTTCGGATCGGATGTTCGTGCGGGATCGGATGACTTGCTTTCGGGGGCCCGGGACTCGGCCGTGCGCGGTTCGGCACGCGGCTCGACAGGGCTCGGCCTTGGGTCGCCCGGGGCGTCCGATACTTTCGGCGCCGGCTCTTCGGCCGGGGCGGACGCCGCAGCCGGGGCCGGCGCCGGCGCAGCCGGCCGGCTCTTGCTCTGCAGCGGCTTGTTGGGATCGGGGGCATCGGCCACCGACTTGGGCTCGATCACGCGGTCGGTGCGGCCGGTCTTGTTCACGAACGGCACCGGGGCGCGGGTGATGAACAGCGCCACCACCACGGCGATCGCCAGCCCGAGCACCAGCCCGAGCATGAATCCCAGCATGGTCCCGCCCCGCTGGCGACGCCAGCCACGGTGTTCAACGAGCGACATCACATCCTTTCGGGGGCGGACACACCAATCAGTGCCAGGCCGTTGCGCAGAACCTGCCGAGTCGCGGCCAGCAGGGCGAGGCGGGCGAAACGGACGGCCTGATCATCGACCAGAAAGCGCTCCCCATTATAGTAACTATGAAGTTCCGACGCTAAGTCTTTGAGGTAGAAGGCAATTGCGTGCGGAGCGAGTTCGTCGGCCGCCTGCGCCACGACCGACGGAAAGACAGCCAGCCGGGCGCTCAGGGAAAACTCGCGGGGCGAACCGAGCGGCTGGAGCAGCGCCGCGGCATCGACAGCGGACGCCATGGCCGCCAGCACAGCCGCCTCATCGGGCCCGCCACGCTCCGCCGCCTGGGCGAACACCGAGCAGATCCGGGCGTGGGCGTACTGGACATAGTAAACAGGGTTTTCGTCGGTCTGCGCCAGGGCAAGATCGACGTCGAACACGAATTCGCTGTCGGCCTTGCGCGAGATCAGGAAGAAGCGCACCGCGTCGCGCCCGCGCCGGGCGATGTCCTCGGGCGAGCGCGTCACGCCGTCCTGCGCATCGGCGCCGCCGCTCCACTCGATCAGGTCGCGCAGGGTGACGTACCCGCCCGCCCGCTTGGAGATCTTGACCTCTTCGCCGCCGCGCATCACGGTGACCATCTTGTGAAGCACGTAGTCGGGGTAGCCGGGCGGAATGCCGACCGCCAGCGCCTGCAGTCCGGCGCGGACCCGGGCGATGGTGCCGTGGTGGTCCGAACCCTGCACGTTGATGACCTTCTCGTAGCCGCGCTGCCATTTGGTGACGTGGTAGGCCACATCGGGCACGAAGTAGGTGTAGCCGCCGTCGGACTTGCGCATCACGCGGTCCTTGTCGTCACCGTACTCGGTGGTGCGCAGCCACAGTGCGCCGCCGTCCTCGAAGGTCTTGCCGGCCGCCACCAGACCCTGCACCGCCTGCTCGACCCGGCCATCGTTGTACAGCGAGGATTCGAGGTAGTAGTTGTCGAAGCGCACGCCGAAGGCCTGCAGGTGGCGGTCCTGCTCATCGCGCAGGTAAGCCACCGCGAAGCGGCGGATCGCGTCGAGGTCATCGGGGTCGCCGGCGCCGGTCACCGGCTCGACGCGTTGCGCCGACACGGTCTTGCGTGCCAGATAGTCGGCCGCGATGTCGGCGATGTAGTCGCCGCGGTAGCCATCCGTCGGAAAGCGTTCGTCGGCGGGATCGATGCCGCGGGCACGTGCCTGCACCGACAGCGCCAGGTTGGCGATCTGGGCGCCGGCGTCGTTGTAATAGAACTCGCGCGTGACCGACCAGCCACCGGCCTCGAGCAATGCCGACAGCGCATCGCCCAGCGCACCCTGGCGGCCGTGGCCGACATGCAGGGGCCCGGTGGGATTGGCCGACACGAACTCGACCAGCACCTTGCGACCGGCGCCCGCGTCGTTGCGCCCGAAGGCCTCGCCGGCGCCGAAGATGGCCGGCACGACCGCCAGCCGCGCGCCGCGCGACAGACGGATGTTGATGAATCCCGGCCCGGCGATCTCGAGCGCATCGATCAGTCCGCCACCCTGGGCGGCGGCGTCGAGCTCGCGCACGCGCGCCACCAGCGCATCGGCCACCTGGCGCGGGTTCATGCGCAGCGGCTTGGCCAGTTGCATGGCGAGATTGCTGGCGAGGTCGCCGTGAGCCGCCTGCTTGGGCCGGTCGAGTTCGATCGGCGGCACCGATGGCGCGGGCGTGGGCAGCTCAGCCGCACGCGAGGCGATGAGATCGGTGGCCGCCTGGCGAAAGGTCGCGGCGAGTTGTTGGGTCTGGTTGGGCAGCATGGGGCCGGATTCTCTCAGAACCGGCTGCTCAGAAAAGAACCGAGCTCAACTTGCGCCGCCAGGCCGCCACCAGCTGGGGCTGCGCCGCGGCCAGGTCGAACACCTGGATCATCGTCTTGCGACCGATGTCCTCGCCGAATTTGCGGTCGATCCGGACGATCTCGAGCAGCTGCTCGAGCGCCTGCTCCCAGGCCTTGTGCGCGATGCAGTGCTGCGCCAGATCGAGCCTTGCCTGCAGATCCGCCGGATTGGCGGCGATGCGCGCATCGAGGTCGGGCGTGGCCGGCAGGCGGTTTTCCTCGAGCATCACCTTGACCCGCGTGGCGAGGGCCTGGGCATGCGGGTCCTGTGCCGCCGCGGGCGACAGGACGTCGAGCTGCGCCTGCGCGGCGGCCGCATCGTCGTCCTCGAGCAGCACCTGTGCGTAGGTCAGCCGTGCCTCGTCGCTGGCCGGATCGAGCGCGATCGCCTTCTTCAGGTGGCCCACGGCGGTCTCACGCTCGCCCGCCTGCAGAGCCTGGATGGCCGCGTCCAGCTCGATGTCGGCGGGATTGGGCATCAGCCGGTCGATGAACTCGCGCAGCTGCCCTTCCGGCAGGGCGCCCTGGAACTGGTCGACCGGCCGGCCGCCCACCATCGCGTAGACGGTCGGGATCGACTTGATCCGGAAGTGGCCAGCCAGCTCCTGCTGCTCGTCGGTGTTGACCTTGACCAGCTTGAAACGTCCCTGATAGGCCTGTTCGAGCTTCTCCAGCAGTGGCGTGAGCGACTTGCAGGGGCCGCACCAGGGTGCCCAGAAATCGACCAGCACCGGCTGCGTCATCGACGCGTCGATCACGTCGGCCTGGAATTTTTCGAGGGTGGTGTCGATCATGGAAGGCTCCGGACGATGTGTGAGGGCGGCTGGCGGGTTCGACGTCGCGCGCCGCGAGGCCACAATGTTGCCACGGCGCGCCGGCGTCCTCGCTCAGGCGCGCTACCCTTGAGGGTTTGCGGGGCGCAACGCGCCCGCCGGAGAGACCATGCCGTTGCCGTACCAACCCTTCGATCGTCCCTGATGCGCGCCGACAGACGACGGCTGCTGGCCGGCACCGCGCTCGCCGCACTGGGCGCTTCCGGGCTGCCCGGTTGCGCTTCCACTGCCGGCATCGGCGCTCAGGATGCGGCGGCGCCGACTGTTTCGTCGGGCGCGCCCGCGGGCTCCGCCTCGGGCGCTCTGCCGCCCGCGATCCCCGCGGCGCTCGAGGAGGTCCCCTATGTGCAGACGCCCGACGTCATCGTCGACGCGATGCTCGATCTGGCCGAGGTGGCGCGCGGCGACACGCTGATCGATCTGGGCAGCGGCGACGGCCGCGTGGTCATCCGGGCAGCCACCCGCTTCCAGGTCCCCGGTCTGGGCGTGGAGATCGACCCTCGCCTGGTCGAGCTGTCGCGTGACCTGGCGCGCAAGGCCGGCGTATCGGCCCTGGCGCGCTTCGAGACCCAGGATCTGTTCGAGACCGACCTCACCCGCGCGACGGTGATCACCCTGTACCTGCTGCCAGACGTGAATCTTGCCTTGCGGCCGCGTCTGCTGGCGCTGGCCCCGGGCACCCGCATCGTCTCCCACGACTGGGACATGGCCGACTGGCTGCCCGACCGCAGTGTCGTGCTGCCCGCGCCCGGCAAGCCGGTCGGACTGCGCAAGGAAAGCCAGATGCATCGCTGGACCGTGCCCGCCGTGGTCGAGGGCATCTGGCTCGGTCGGATCGAGGGCGATCCGGCCACCGAACTCGAAATCCGCATCGTCCAGCAGTTTCAGCGAATCGGCCTGCATTGGCGTTCGACATCCAACGCGGGGCGAGGCCGCACGGTGGTGGCCAGCGGCGATGCACGCATGATGGGCGCCAGGGCACGGCTCAAGCTGGAGAGCACCGACGGCGCGCAGGCCGCGACGCTGGTCGCCGGCAATGGCCGGCTCGAAGGAACCATTCAGACGCCGCAGGGCGAGCGGCGCTGGCGGGCCAGTCGGGTGCGCTGAGCCTGAGTCGCCCCAGGCCCCGCATCGCCACTCCTCGAGCCGGGCACTTGCCGAGTGACGTGCGACGAGTGCCCAACGGTGCTTTGTCGAGCTGCCGCATCGAATTGCGTCGAGGATCGAGCGAGCGCCATGGTTCCGACGCCGATGGCCACTGAACAAGCCTCCCCCCACACGGCGCCTCACGAACTGACAGCTGACACAAACAGGGGATGACAGTTTCATTGACGATGCAATTCAATGATCGGTCCGACTGAGCTCTAGTGTCTTTGCAGAGATCGCACTCGCCCAATCGGGCTCGGAGAGTCCCGCGCAAACCCGACTTGCCGGTATCAGCGCGATTCATTTCATAACTCGAAACAGCGTGGCGTTAATGACAACAAGGCTGCTGATCGGCATAGACGGGACTGGCGGAACATTTCAATCCGACGCGGAATACGAAGCGGAAATGCGGGGGGGGGGTTCGTTTCTCGAATGTGCAATGGAGCGGATGGCAAGAACGCCAACGTTGAAACCATTTACGAGAGAGGGCCGCGCACTCTCGGCACCGCCAGTCATGCGATCGCATGCATAGTTGCGAATCGGGTAGCCCAATTGGCACCTTTCAGGGGGGGCGAGCCTTATCTTCCCCAAAGCACAGGTGCCTTGCCCCTCGATATACAGCGCAATGAATCATTCCGCATGGTTGCAAAGCGGTACCCAGACGGAATATTCCTGTGCGGTTACAGCCGCGGCGCTCATATCGCTATAAAAGTCGCCGAAATGCTCGCCGGAGCCGACGTTCCTGTCGCGGCAATGTTCTTGTTCGATGCCGTCGATAAAGACGCCTACATGAACTCCAAGAGGGTTCCCATGAACGTCGCGAATGTTTATCACGCGATTCGAACGGATAACAATCGCTCACGATGGTATTTTGGACACACTGGAATGGGACAGCGCCTTGACGAGAAAAGGCGACTTTGCGGACTGATTGACGAAGCGCACATCGACGGCACACACGCCGCACTGGGAGGATTGCCGTGGTGCGGAGACCATCCGCGCTTACGCGGGCAACTTGTGTATGCTGCCGCCAGTGTTTCTACCTTCTTTATTGCGAACGCGCTGCACATGAGCCCACGGTTGGCGTCATCGATGTCATCGTTGGCAGGTAACCTGGCCAGCCCGCAGACGCTCAGCAAACAGGACGACGACAAAGCTGCAAAAGAAGCTTACGAGTTCATGAAGGAGCGGACGGCAAGGCATGGCATCTCGTGGGAATGGTCGGCTCCACAGCCCGCCGTAGCCGGAGGAGGCGGTGGTCGCAGCTGGTGAGCGGCGGCCCGATGTGAAGCGTCAAGACTTTATTGCCTGACGGACCGGGCCTTGAGAGTAGCGGGAAGCTACCAATCGTTGTGCGGACTCAACCAGTTGGAGCAGCGACCTCCGCAGCCGCGTCAATGGGTCAAATGCGTCACCCATATTGCTTTGCTGATCCAAGGTCGACGCACGACCCAGTCAGTCTGCAACATTGACTTCTGTGACAAAGCGCTCTGTGCAGCGTGAAGGCCCTGACGTACCATGAAAGTCCCGTCGCGGGAGCTGACCGTCAACTTGACCGTTCCCCTGCGTTATTCTTTGAAATCATCATGAGACATGCTCGCGGGCTTTGCCGTTTCGCGCATTCCGTGCGCATCGCGGCGCTTCTAGTCCTGCTGACGATTGTTGCGGCCCCAGCCTGGGCCGCCCGTCACGCGCTGGTCATCGGCAACAACGCCTATCCCGGCAATGAGCTTCGCAGCGCTGTCAACGACGCCCGCGATATCGCGGCGGCGCTCAAGCAGCTGGGCTTCGACACCCTGCTGCGCGAGAACGCGACCCGCGACAGCATGTTCCAGGCGATCCAGGAATTCGGCAGCAAACTGCGCGACGGCGATGTCGCCCTGTTCTATTTCGCCGGGCACGCGATCCAGGTGCGGGACCGCAATTACCTGATCCCTGTGGATGCCAAGGTGAAGCAGGAAGACGACGTCACCTTCTACAGTCTGGATGTCGCCGAGGTCCTGCAGCGGATGGACCGCGCACGGACCCGCGCCAACCTGCTGGTCCTGGACGCCTGCCGCGACAACCCCTTCGCCTCGACGGTGCGGTTCAGTTCGGTCGGCCTGGCGCAGATGAGCGCGCCGCCCGGCACGCTGATCGCGTACGCGACGGCGCCCGGCCAGGTGGCCCGCGAAGGCACCGGCCGCAACGGCGTCTTCACCCGGCACCTGCTGCGTCACATGACCACGCCCAACCAGCCGGTCGAGCTCACCATGAAAAGGGTGCGCGAGGGCGTGCTCGCCGACACCAAGGGCCAGCAGATCCCATGGGATTCGTCGAGCCTGCGGGGAGACATCGTGTTCGCCGGTGAATCCGCCGGCGCGGCCGTCAGCGTGACCGCCGTCGGCTCGCCCACGCTGGACACCCGGATGAATGTCGAACGAACGTTCTGGGAATCGATCAAGGACAGCCGCGATCCGCACGAATTCGAGGCCTACATCCAGCAGTTCCCCGACGGCGTGTTCGCGATGCTGGCCCGCGGCCGGATGCAGCAGCTGGCCAGGGCCGCGCCTGCCGCAGCGCCGGTCGCCCCCGCGCAGGCGTCTGCAGCATCGGCTGTGCCGGCGCCCCCGGCCGTGTCGGCGACCCCGGCCCTGTCGGCTCCTCCGGTGACCGCCGCAGCCCCTGCGTCCGCGGCGCCGGTCGTCCCGCCGCAGGCATCCGCGGCTTCGGCGGTCGCGGCGCCTGCGTCTGCCCCCGCGGTTTCAGCAGTCCCCCCCGCCTCCACGCCGACGCAACTGGTCGCGGCGGCGGGCGTCACGCGGTCGGTCGGCGCAGCGCCCGCCCCGACCGCCGCCCCAGCTCCCGCGGTTGCGGCGACCCCGACGCCGCTGCAGCTTGCGACGGCCTCACCCTCCCCCGCTCCCGGCGGCACGCGCGCGAAGGTCCTGGACGACGGCAGCACCTTCCAGGGCGAATTGACCGACGGCCGCGTTCACGGGCGGGGACGGCTGGTCAGCGCAACGGCCGGCGAATACACGGGCGACTTCGTTCGGGGCGTGCGCGAAGGCCACGGCGAGCAGCGCTGGCCGAACGGTGACCACTATGTCGGCCAGTTCAAGGCCGATCGCCCCGACGGACAGGGAGTCATGGCGTTCGCCAACGGCGACCGCTACGAGGGAAGCTGGGCGGCCGGGGTTTTCGCCGGCGCAGGCAAGCTGGTCGCGAAAACCGGCTTCCAGTACGAAGGCAGCTTCGTGGCAGGTCGCCGCCAGGGCTCGGGCAAGGCCGTCTTCCCTGACGGCAACCGCTACACCGGCAATTTTTCCGGTGACGTCGCCCAGGGCCGGGGACAGCTGATCTTTGCCGACGGCGCCCGCTACGAGGGCGAATTCAGCGGCGGGGTGCCGGCCGGCAAGGGCGAGTACCGGTTCGCGGACGGATCGCGCTATGTCGGCAACTTCCAGGCCGGCGCGATGTCCGGACTGGGCGTCTTCCATTATCCAAACGGCGACCGGCTCGAGGGCCAGTTCACCCAGGGCGCGGCCGCGGGCGCCGGCGTCCATTTCTTTGGCGCCGGCGGCCGCTTCGAGGGCGAGTTCACCGATCAGGGCCGCAACGCCCGCGGCGTCATGATCGACGCGGCCGGTCAGCGCAAGCCGGCCCGGCTCGACAACGGCCAGTTCAAGATCAACGAGGGCTGAGCGCAGCGCGCCTGTCGCGCCGCCGAACGACGCCCTCTTCAGAAAGCCGCCTGATGGACTTCCAGCACAGCCCCCGCTCGATCGAGCTGCAACGCCAGGTCGGCGAGTTCATGCGCGAGCACGTCCTGCCCGCCGAGAGGCTGTATCACGAGCAGGTGACCACCGTATCGCGCCACCGCACGCCGCCGCTGATGCAGGAGCTCAAGGCAAAGGCCCGCGCGCAGGGCCTGTGGAACCTGTTCCTGACCGGCGAGCACGGACCCGGCCTGACGAATCTCGAATACGCGCCGATCAAGGAGATCATGGGCCGCGTGCTGTGGGCGCCGGAAGTGTTCAACTGCTCGGCGCCGGACGTCGGCAACATGGAACTGCTCTCGCAATACGCCAATGAGGAGCAGAAGCGGCAGTGGCTGGCGCCGCTGCTCGCGGGCGAGATCCGCTCGGGGTTCTCGATGACCGAACCGGAGGTGGCCAGCAGCGACGCCACGAACATCCGCTGCCGCATCGAACGCGATGGAGATCACTATGTGATCAACGGCCGCAAGTGGTACACGTCCGGCGCCATGAACGAGGACTGCCGGATCCTGATCGTCATGGGCAAGACCGACCCGGACAACCCGGCCACCCATCATCAGCAGTCGATGATCCTGGTGCCGCGCGACACCCCCGGCGTGCACATCGTCCGCGACATGCAGGCCTTCGGCTACGACCACGGGCCGGGCGGACACCCCGAGATCGTCTATGACAACGTGCGCGTGCCGGCCTCGAACATCATCCTGGGCGAGGGGCGCGGCTTCGAAATCGCACAGGGCCGCCTGGGCCCGGGCCGCATCCATCACTGCATGCGCCTGATCGGCTGCGCCCAGCGGGCCCTCGAGATGATGTCCGAGCGCGCCGGCACGCGGGTGGCCTTCGGCCGAGCGCTGGGCGAGCATGGCTCGGTGCGCGAGGACATCGCCCACTCGTTCTGCGAGATCGAGCAGGCCCGTCTGCTGACCCTGAAAGCCGCCGACAAGATGGACCGCGAGGGCAACAAGGCGGCGCTCGATCTGATCGGCGCGGCCAAGATCGTCGTGCCCTCGATGGCCGCCCGGGTGATCGACCGCGCGATCCAGGTGTTCGGCGCAGCCGGCGTCTCGCAGGACACCTTTCTGGCCGAGGCCTACGTGTATGCGCGATTCATCCGGATCGGCGACGGGCCGGACCAGGTGCACCTGTCGCAGCTGGGCAAGCACCTGCTCAAGCAGGTCGGCAGGCCGCGCGCCTGAGCGCCCGGGCGCGCAAACAAGACGCCGTGAACCGGCTCAAACCCGGTCACGAGCCGACATGACTTTTCAGCACTCCAACCAGCAGGAAATCGTCTGACATGACGCAAGCAACATCCTCCACCGCTGCCGCGGCGAACACCGCACAGCCCGCGCAAGCCACCTTGTGCGATGCGCCGAGCGAAACACCGCTGTCCGGCCGCCGGCGCATCCTTGGCGCCGCAACCGCTGCGGCGGCCAGCGCCGCTCTGCCGCGCTTTGCCATCGGTCAGCCCGCCTGGCCCAGCAAGACGATCCGCATCGTCGTCGGCACCGCCACCGGCGGGCTGACCGACAATTTCGCCCGCCAGTATGGCGAGTTCCTCGCGCGCAAGTTCGGCCAGCCCGTGGTGGTCGAAAACCGCACCGGCGCCAGCGGCACGATCGCCGCCGACTTCGTCGCCAAGTCGCCGCCCGACGGCCACACCTTCCTGGTCACGATCTCGACCACGGTCTGGGCTGCCCGGGTGCTGTACCGCAAGCTGCCCTTCAATCCCGACAAGGACCTGGCCCCCGTCACGATGTTTCCGTCCGGCGCGCTGCTGATGGCGGTGCACGACAAGCTGCCGGTCAAGTCACCCAAGGACTTCATCGAATACGCGCGCAAGAACAAGGCGACCTTCGGCACCTATTCGCCGGCCTCGCTGCCGCACATGATCGCCGACACCTTCGGGCGCTCCCGCGGTGTGGAGATCGAGCCGGTGCACTACAAGGGCGAGGCGCCGATGTGGATCGACATCGCCAGCGGCCAGGTCAATGCGGCGCTGGGCAGCCACCAGGCCATGCTGCCGCACCTGCAGCGCGGCAGCCTGCGGATGGTCGCCGCCTGGGGCGGACGTTCGCCGCGCGCGCCGGAAGTGCCGACCTTCCAGGAGCTCGGCTTCAACGAGCCGGTCTTCAAGCTCAATGGGTGGATGCCGATGTGCGCGCCCGGCGGCACGCCCGAAGACATCCTGCGCAAGGTATCCAGCGCGATCATCGAAGGCCGCGCCACCGACAAGCTGAAGACGCTGCATGAAACTTTCGGCGTGCCCGAAGTGCCGCCGACGCTCGACGAAACCCGCCGGATCTGGAAGGCCGAAGGCCCCGAATGGGTCGCCATCGCCGACCGGCTGGGCGTGAAGCTCGACTGAGCGCCACCCCCGCGCGGCCGCCAACCGCTAGCGGATCCTGTCGAGCACCGGATGCAGGTACGACAGGAAGCGCTGCGGATCCTCGCTCATCGGGAAATGCCCCAGGCCGCTCATGATGGTGGCCTGCGCGCCGGGCACGCGGGCCGCGACGTCCAGCGTCTCGGCCGGCGTGCACGAGTAGTCGTACTCGCCTGACAGCAGGTACAGCGGGCACAGGGACGTGTCGATGGCGGCGATCTTCTCGCGGATGTCGCCATCGATCTTGTAGAAATACAGGTCGCCCTTGAATACGCCGGGGCCTCCCTGCATGTAGTGCCACAGGGTCTCCCAGCGCTCGGCATCGGGCGCGTTCGGGCCGATCAGCCCCGAGACCACGCCCGCGCAGACCTCGCCCCCATGCACGTCAGGCCGGTGCAGCCACGAGACGTCGTAATACGGATCGACGTGCGCGCCCGACTGCAGCCCGATCGCCGCCCTGAAGCGCCGCGGGTGATCGAGCGCGAGCTGCAGCACGATGCGCCCGCCGATCGAGCAGCCCATGACCACCGGCCGTTCGAGTTCGAGCGCCTCGCAGATGGCGAGCACCTGGGCGGCATAGCCGCGCGTGGTCAGCCGGTACTCGTCGTTCTGCCAGCCGGCCGGGGGCGATGACTTGCCGTGCCATGGCATGTCGAACGCAATGACGCGGAAGCGTTCGCGCACGCGGGCATCGTTCATGACGCCCCGGAACTGCCGGGTGTCCGATCCCGCCGTGTGAAGGCACAGCAGCGGGATGCCCTGTCCCGCCTCCTCGACGTACACACGATGGGGCACGCCCTCGATGTCCAGATGCAGGTAGCGGCCGGTGATGGGCTCGAAGCGCGCACTCATTGCAGGGCTCCGGCAATGTCTGCCGGCATCGGCTGCGCCGGCCTGGGCGCCGCCAGCACCGCCTTGAAATAGAACAGGTTTGCCATGAACGGATGCAGGTTGCCCTCGACCCGCAGCACGCGGCGCTTGATCAGCGCGAACACGTCATGGTGTCCCGGCGCCGGCAGCGGCGCCCAGAACGCCAGCCATTCGTCCAGTGGCGCGCGCAGGGCGAGGTCCCAGCGCGGCATCACGAAGGGCCCATGACTGAGCGACTCGATCCGCCCGCGCCGGATGTCCAGCAGGTGCTGCGTCGCGCCGGTGTCCACCAGCATCAGGCAATCGACATGGCGGCCGCGCTGCGTCAGATGCGGATCTTCGTTCACGGCCTTCACCAGCCGGTCCAACCACCCCACCATCTCGGACATTCAATCTCCCCCCGGAAAACCCTAACGGAACCCGCTGCGCGAAGTGCTTGATCCGACAATCGCTCATGCTAGATTACCGCCCCTGGAGACACCACGACATCAAACAACATAAGGGACTAGCTTGCAGTTCCTACAACTGGTCATCAGCGGTATCGCGCAAGGCTGCATCTACGGCCTCATCGCACTGGGCTTCGTGCTCATCTACAAGGCAACCGAAACGGTCAGCTTCGTCCAGGGAGACCTGATGATGCTGGGCGCGTTCCTGGGCCTCGGTGCCGTCACGGCGCTGGGCATGCCGTTCTGGATTGCCGTGCTCAGCGCGGTGCTGGCGATGGGCGTGTTCGGGCTGCTGCTCGAGCGCCTGCTCATCCGTCCCATCCTGGGTCAGCCGCAGTTCACGATCGTGATGCTCACCATCGGCATCGGCTACATCGTGCGTGGCGTGATCACCATGATCCCGAACATCGGCACCGAAACGCACACGCTGCCGGTGCCCTACAAGGACATGGTCTGGAACCTCGCTGGGCTGATCGTGTCGATCGAGCACGTGGTCATCATCGCCTCCACCGCCATCCTGTGCGCGCTGCTGTACGCGATGTTCCGCTACTCCACGATCGGCATCGCGATGCAGGCCACGTCCCAGAACCAGCTGGCGGCCTACTACATGGGCATTCCGGTCAAGCGGCTGAACGGTCTGGTCTGGGCGCTCGCCTCGGCGGTCGCGGCGCTCGCCGGACTGCTGCTCGCGCCGATTACCTTCGTCCACGTCAATCTGGGCTACATCGGCCTGAAGGCTTTCCCGGCCGCGGTGGTCGGCGGCTTCGGCAGTCTGCCGGGGGCGATCATCGGCGGGCTGATCATCGGGGTGGTCGAGTCGCTTTCGGGCTTCTACCTGCCTGACGGATTCAAGGACATCGCGCCCTATCTCGTGGTGCTGGCCATGCTGTGGTTCAAGCCGAACGGCCTGTTCGGCGAAAAACTGCGCAAGAAGGTCTGATCGATGCGCTTTCTGTTCAAGACCTCCTACGAGCAGGACATCGCCCTCGCCAAGCACGGCGGGCAGCGGTTCTGGTATGGCGCGCTGCTGGCTGCCCTGCTGCTCGCGCCATGGATCTTCCCCGAGTACTGGCTCGCGCAGATCAGCTTCGTGCTCATCTATTCGATCGCCGGCCTGGGCCTGATGCTGCTGGCCGGCTTCACCGGCCAGGTGTCGATCGGGCATGCCGCCTTCATGGGGGTGGGCGCCTACACCCAGGCCGTGCTGACCGGCATGGGCTGGCCCTTCCCCGTCGCGCTGGCCGCCGCAACCGCCCTGTCGGCGCTGATCGGCGTGGTGGTCAGCGTGCCTGCGCTGCGCGTCAAGGGCATCTACCTGGGCATCGCCACCCTGGCCTTCGGGTTCATCGTCGAGGAAGTATTCGCCCGCTGGGAGTCCGTCACCGGCGGCAATGCGGGCATCCACTTCAAGGCGCCCAACCTGTTCGGCTGGAAGCTCGACACCAGCGAGTCGTTCTATTACCTGTGCCTGGTCCTGTGCGTGGCGATCACGCTGGGCGTGCTGAACCTGCTGCGCTCGCCCACCGGCCGCGCGTTCGTGGCGATCCGCGACTCCGAGATCTCGGCGCAGAGCATGGGCATCCATCTGGCCTGGTTCAAGGGCCTGGCCTTCGCCATTTCAGCGGCGGTGGTCGGTGTGGCCGGCGCACTGTATGGCCACAAGATGGGATTCATCTCGCCCGACCAGTTCAGCCTGCTGCAGTCGGTCGAACTGCTGCTGCTGGTGGTGGTCGGCGGGCTGGGCTTCGTGCACGGCGCCTTTCTGGGCGCGATCTTCATCATCAGCATGCCGCAGATCATTGCACTGGCCAAAGACTTCCTGCCGCCCGCCATCGGCCAGGCCGCCGGACTGCAGGGCATGGTGTTCGGCATCGTGCTGGTGGTGTTCGTGCTGTTCGAGCCGATGGGTCTGTACGGACGCTGGCTGAAGGTGCGCACCTGGTTCCAGCTCTTCCCGTTCTACCGCAAGGGCATGTTCAAGCGGCAGAAG